>JAMNYN010000600.1 GCA_023622805.1 Pseudomonadota bacterium
GGCTGCCATGCCGCGGCGTGGGGGCGGGGGGGGCGAGGGCAGGGCGGGTCGTCGGCGCAGCGGATCCTGCGTGTTCCATGGCCGCCGGGCGGTGGCCCAGGGCTGGGGCGGGGGGCGACAAAGTGGGCGTGTTCATCGTGCGTGCTTCCGGAGGGGTCAGGCCTTGATGGCGAAGCTGTCGGCGTATTTCTTCGGGTCGGCGCCGTTCCAGACGACGCCGTCGACGAGCTTGCTGCTGCGCATGTCGCTCTTGGGCAGCGGCGTGTTCGAGGCCGTGGCCGCCTGCTTGTAGACATCGATGCGGTTGATGGACTTGGCCACGGCCAGGTAGTCGGGGTGGTCCTTGAGCAGGCCCCAGCGCTTGTGCTGGGTCAGAAACCACATGCCGTCCGAGAGGTAGGGGAAGTTCACGGCGCCGCCGTTGTAGAACTTCATGTGGTCCGGGTCGTCCCAGGTCTTGCCCATGCCGTTCTGGTAGCGGCCCAGGATGCGCTGGTTGATGGCATCGACGCTGGTGTTCACATAGGACTTGGCGGCTATGGTTTCGGCCATCTGATTCTTGTTGGCCAGGCTGGCATCGATCCAGCGGCCCGCTTCCAGGATGGCGGCCGTCACGGCGCGCGCGGTGTTGGGGAACTTCTGCACGAACTCCGACGTGGCGCCCAGCACTTTTTCCGGGTGATCCTTCCAGATCTCCTGGGTGGTGGCGGCCGTCACCCCGATGCCGTCCATGATGGCACGGTGGTTCCAGGGTTCGCCCACGCAGAAGCCGTCCATATTGCCCACGCGCATATTGGCCACCATTTGCGGCGGCGGCACGGTGATGACCTTGGCGTCCTTCATGGGGTTGATGCCGTGGGCCGCCAGCCAGTAGTACAGCCACATGGCGTGCGTTCCCGTGGGGAAGGTCTGAGCGAAGGTGTATTCGCGCTTTTCACGCCCCATCAGCTTGGCCAGTCCGGCGCCGTTGACCGCGCCTTGGTCGGCCAGCTTCTTGGCCAGGGTGATGGCCTGACCGTTGTTGTTCAGGCTCATCAGCACGGCCATGTCTTTCTTGGGGCCGCCAATGCCCAGATGCACGCCGTAGACCAGGCCGTACAGCACATGCGCGAAGTCCAGCTCGCCGTTGACCAGCTTGTCGCGCACGCCGGCCCAGCTGGCTTCCTTGGTGGGGATGATCTTGATGCCGTACTTCTTGTCTATGCCCAGCACCGAGGCCATCACGATGCTGGCGCAGTCGGTGAGCGGAATGAAGCCGATCCGGACTTCTTTTTTCTCGGGGGCATCCGAGCCCTGGGCATGCACCAGGGCGCGCATTCCCGGCGCGAGACCCACCGCGCCCACGGTTGCGGCTTGCAGTACGGTGCGGCGTTGGAGGCCGTTTTTCATCAGGTCGGGCATATGCAATCTCGCTGAAAAGTTGGCAAATAAAAAAGGCGTCCGCATCGGTGCGCAACAGCGGGGGCTGGTGCGCAGGGATGGGGACGCCTTTGTCCGGTGACAAGCAAATCCGTCGGTGGCTGCGTGTCGGTCAGGTCTTCGTTGACCTTAGTGTTGATCAAGCAAGTTCGGTGCCAGGGTGTGGATGTGGTTCATGCATTGGGAAAACGCGCTGGCAGGTGTTTTTTGGTGCGTGCATCAGCCCAGCAATTCGGCCGCATCGATCATGCGCTGGGCGATTTGCACCATCTTGATGCCCTTGTCCATGGCCAGCTTGCGCAGCTTGTCATAGGCGTCCTTTTCCGAGAGCGCCTGGCGCTGCATCAGAATGCCCTTGGCGCGGTCTATGGTCTTGCGGTCCTTGAGTTCGTCGCGCGCATCCTTGAGCTCGGCGCGCAGCGACTCCTCGTGCCGAAAACGCGCCATCGCCACCTGCAGGATGGGGCGTATGCGCTGCGGGGCCAGGCCTTCCACGATATAGGCGCAGACTCCGGCCGCGACGGCATCGGGCACATGGCTGGTGTCCTGGTCGTTGGTGAACAGCACGATGGGGCGGCGCTCGTCG
>JAMNYN010000589.1 GCA_023622805.1 Pseudomonadota bacterium
CGACGCAGCGGCCAGCGCGCGCAAAGTCATCGCCGGCACGGGCCTTACGGGCGGCGGCGACCTCACCGCCGACCGCACCTTTACCCTGGCCAACACGGCCGTGGTCGCCGGCAGCTACGGCAGTGCCACCACCGCCCCCACCTTCACCGTGGATGCGCAAGGGCGCATCACCGCCGCCGGCAATGCCACCGTCACGCCCGCCTGGGGCAGCGTCACCGGCAAGCCGACCACCCTGGCCGGCTACGCCATCACCGACGCGACACCGTCAAGCCACGTAGGTGCCACTGGCGCAGCCCATGGGAACGCCACCAGCGCCGTGAACGGCTTCATGAGCGCGGCCGACAAGTACAAGCTCGACGGCATTTCCCCCGGCGCCAACAACTACAGCCACCCTGGCGGAGACGGCAACCTGCATGTTCCAGCCACGGGCACCACCAACAACGGCAAAGTGCTCAAGGCTGGTGCCACCGCAGGCAGCGCCGCATGGGGGGCGCTGACCAAGGGCGATGTGGGCCTGGGCAGCGTGGACAACACGGCGGATGCCGCCAAGTCGGTTGCCAAGGCTGCCACGCTGACAACCGCCAGAACCATCGCCATCAGCGGCGCTGCCACCGGCACCGCCACCAGCTTCAACGGCGGTGAAAACATCAGCATCCCGGTCACCGGCCTGGATGTTGGCCATGCTGGTGTCACCGGCAACCTGGGGCCGGACCATGGCGGCGTACCACCCGGCACCTTGATCCACTTCGCCGGCATCGGCCTGCCAGCTGGGTATCTGAAAGCCGACGGCTCCGCCGTGTCACGCACCTCCTACGCGGCGCTGTATGCAGCCATCGGCGCGACATACGGCGCTGGCAACGGGTCTACCACCTTCAACGTGCCAGATGCCCGCGGCCTGTTCATTCGCGGGATGGATGACGGCCGGGGCCTAGATACAGGCCGCGTATTCGGCACTTTTCAGAGTGACGAAATCAAATCGCACTGGCACATGAATGGTTCCGTAAGCATTGCCAGCGGAAAGCAGGACACGCTGGGGCCGGGCGGGGGCATCTACGTCGGTGGAGCTTCGGAGGGGTCAACAAAAAACACGGGCGGGGTTGAAACGCGTCCAAAAAACCTCTCGGCCAACATCTTCATCAAGTTCTGACATGACAACAAAACCCGTTGCACAACTCAACGCCCTGGGCATTTACTTGGGCGCCGTCGATGCCACCGAAAGCCCGCTGGAGCCCGGCACCTGGCACATCCCCGGAGGCGCCGTGGATGCTCCACTGCCGCGACCACTCAAACCGCTCGAATGCGCGCGCTTCGCTCCAGACAGCGCCGACCCGTGGATCTACCTGCCCGACTACAGCGATGCAGAGGTTTACAGCACCACCACGGGCGAGCGGATGACCATGGAGCCAGGCCAGTCGCTGCTAGATGTGGGCGGCACGCTGCAAAGGCCGGATGCACCAGCCGCCATGCGGCAGGACGTCCAGGCAGAACTCAAAGTCAAGGCCGCGGCCATGCGCTGGCACATCGAGACCGGAGGCATCACCGTCGCCGGCGTGCGCGTGGCCACGGCCATCGAGGACCAGAACCGCATTACCAGCGTGATTGCCAATGCCGCGCTGGCAGGAGTGCAAGCCGTGGACTTCAAGGCGGCATCGGGCTGGGTCAGTCTGGGCCTGGCAGAGCTGCAGGGCATCGCCGCATCCATCGCGCTGCACGTGCAGCGCTGCTACAGCAGCGAGCGTGCGCACTGCGAGGCGATTGACGCCCTGCAAACCCTGGAGGCCGCCAACGCATACGACATCGGCGTCGGCTGGCCCAGCGCCGCCCCGCAAGAACCATCCACCACCCAAACCACCCCGTAACAGGAGCAACCACAGCCATGAGCACCGAATACCACCACGGCGTACGCGTCATCGAGACAAACAGCGTAGGGGCGGCCATCCGCATGGTCTCCACCGCCATCATCGGACTGGTCTGCACTGCCGCCGATGCCGACGCCGACGCCTTCCCCCTCAACACCCCGGTGCTGCTCACTAACCCCGCCGGCGCAATCGGCAAGGCCGGCACCCAGGGCTCTCTGGCCCGCGCGCTCACGGCCATCGGCAAACAGGTGCGCGCCTGGACCGTCGTGGTTCGCGTGGAAGCAGGCCTGGACAGTGCATCCACCACCACCAACGTCATCGGCACCACCACCGCCAATGGCCTGCGCACCGGCCTGCAGGCCCTGCTGTCGGCCGAAGGCCAGCTGGGCGTGAAGCCGCGCATCATCGGCGTGCCCGAACTCGACACCAAGGCCGTGGCCAATGAGGTGGCCAGCATCTGCCAGAAGCTGCGCGCATTCGGCTACATCGCCGCGCGCGGCACCACAGGAGCCTATGCGGCCACCAAGGAAGAGGCCACCGCCTACCGCGAAGAGTTCGGACAACGCGAAGTGATGGTGATGTGGCCCAACTTCCTGGCATGGGACGGTGAAGCCGGCGAAGCCATTGAAATGCCGGCTGTCGCCTACGCACTGGGCCTGCGCGCCAAGCTCGACCAGCAGATCGGCTGGCACAAGTCCATTTCCAACGCGGTCATCAACGGCCCCGAGGGCATCACCAAGGACGTGTTCTTCGACTTGCAAAACCCAGCCAGCGATGCCGGTTACCTCAATAGCAAGGAAGTCACCACCATCATCCGCCGCAGCGGCTACCGCTTCTGGGGCTCGCGCACCTGCGAAGAACAAGGCGGCAAGTTCGCCTTTGAGAACTACACCCGCACCGCCCAGGTGCTCGCCGACACCATCGCCGAAGCGCACTTCACCTTCATCGACAAGCCCATGCATCCCAGCCTGGTGCGCGACATGCTGGGCTATATCAATGGCCGCTTCCGTGACCTCGTTGCCGGTGGCTACCTGATCGGTGCCGATGCCTTCTTCGACCCTGACCGCAACAGCAAGGAAGACCTGGCGGCCGGCCGCCTGCTCATCAACTACCGCTACACGCCCGTGCCGCCGCTCGAAAACCTGATTTTTGAGCAGTCCATCACAGACGAGTTTCTTGCCGAATTCGCCCAGTCCATCCAGGCCTAAGCCACCACCCAACCTGCATAGGAGCACTCCCTCATGGCACTGCCATCCAAGCTCAAAAACTTCAACCTCTTCGGCGACGGCAATGTCTGGCGCGCAATGATCGACTCCGTGACGCTGCCCAAGCTCACGCGCAAGGTCGAAGAGTGGCGCGGCGGCGGCATGCACGGCCCTGTCGAAGTCGACCTCGGCATCGAAAAGATGGAACTGGCTTTCAAGGCCGGCGGCTTCCTGCTCGACGGCTACAAAGCCTTTGGCGGCAAGACGCACAACGCCAACCAATGGCGCTTTGCCGGTGCCTACCAGGATGACGGCACGGGCGAAGTGCTGTCCATCGAGGTACTGGTCAGCGGCCGCGCCCGCGAAATCGACCCCGGCGACGCCAAGGCGGGAGACGACACCGAGCACTCCCACACCATCAGCGTCAGCTACTACAAGCTCACCGTCAACGGTGCCGACGTGATCGAGATTGACATGCCGGGCATGGTGTTCCGCGTTGATGGCCAGGACATGGTGGGCGACATCCGCCGCGCCATCGGCATGTAACTCTGCGGCTCCTGCCCATCCCCACCACCTCCCGCACCAGGCCGCCCGGCCTGGTCAATACACCCCCTTGATTCCGAGCACCGATATGAACACCGTCCAAACCTCTGCCGCTACACCTTCCAACGACAGCAACGCCATCACCCTGGACGTGCCCCTCAAGCGCGGCGAGGGCAGCATCGACGCCGTAACCCTGCGCAAGCCCCAGGCTGGCGAGCTGCGCGGCATCAAGCTGACCGAGCTGCTGAACCTCGATGTGGTCGCGCTGCAAATCCTGCTGCCCCGCATCACCGTCCCCTCGCTGACCGCGCAAGACGTGGCCGCCCTGGACCCTGCCGACATCACCGAGCTGGGCGTGCGGGTGGCCAGTTTTTTCGTGCGCAAGAGCATCCGCGAGGAATTCCAGACTGCATAGAGGACGCCATGGCCGACCTGGCCATGGTCTTCCACTGGCGGCCGGTGGACATGCACGACATGGACATCGCCGAATTGATGGACTGGAGGGAGCGCGCCCGGCTGCGCTCCCAAACCAAAAACGTGTAGCATCATGAGCCATGAACTTCCTCATCATCGTCCTCGCAGCCTTGGCACTTCTGGCCATGCTGGGGCTCGCGCTTGCTCCGCTCATGGCCGCCACAGGATGGTGGGCAGCGGACAGCGCCAAGGACCATGCGGCACACGCCGCCGAGATTCAGCGGCTGCTGGACAAGCCCGACCGCTAAACATCACGGACCTGGGCCACCACCGTTTCCACGGGGGTGTCCATGGCTGACATGCGCATGCAGCTCGTTCTGGGGCTGCGCGAAAAAGTCCTCGGCCCACTCAAGAGCATCCAGGCCGGCAGCCAGGAAGCGGCCCAGGCACTCAAGGCCACACGCGACCAATTGCGCGATCTGGAGAAAGTCCAGCAGGACGTGAGCGGCCTGCGCACCACGCGTATCCAGCTGCGCGGCCAGCAGCGCGATCTGCAAGAGCTGCAGGGCAAGCTAGGCAGTCACAATGCCGGCCTGCAAGACCAGCGCGAGCGCCACCGCCAGATTACGGCCAGCCTGAAAACCGCCCGAGAATCCCATGCGCGCTTGACCCAGTCGCTGCAGGCCGGTGCTGCGACCACACCCGAATTCACCCGCCAGTTGGAAATGGCACGCTCCAAATTGCTGGACAGCCAGAGCGCCTACGAGCGCTCAAACGCATCCATAAGCAAATATCGCGGCCAGATCAAGAACACCCAGACCGACATTGCCCAGCTCACGGGCAAGATGGCCGGCGGACAGGAGCGCCTGCAGGGCTATGAGCGGCGCCTGCAGGAGGCCGGCATCGGCACCGACCGCCTGGGCCTCAAGTCGCGCGGCTTCAAAACCCAGATGGAAGCCGCGACTGCGGCCGTAGAAAAGCAAAAGCAATCCCTGGTCGCGCTAAAGGTCCAGCAGGAACGTCTCAGCGCACTCAAGGCCCAGCACGCCAAAAGCATGATGCACACCGGCATGGCTGTAGGCACTGGCGTGGCCATGGCGGCTACCGGACGCGCAATGGCGCGCCCTGTGCAGGCAACCCTGGGCGCGTACTCCAACCAGGAAGACGCATCGACTCAGCTGAGCGCCAGCATGATGCAGGCCGACGGCAGCGTGTCAAAAGAATTCAAGGACATTGACGAACTGGCCAAGCGCCTGGGGGACCGACTGCCTGGAACCACCGCGGACTTCATCGAAATGATGACGATGCTGCGCCGCCAAGGCCTGTCGGCAAAAAGCATCCTGGGGGGCACGGGGGAAGCTGCTGCCCTGTTGGGTGTACAGCTGCGCATGCCAGTCACTGCCGCCGCCGAGTTCGCCGCCAAGATGCAGGACGCCACGCGCACCAGCGAAGCGGACATGCTGGGCCTCATGGACATGATCCAGCGCACCTACTACCTGGGCGTCGACTCCGGGAACATGCTGCAGGGCTTTACCAAAATGTCGCCAGTGCTCAGCGTCATCAAGATGCAAGGCCTGGATGCGGCCAACGCCCTGGCCCCCTTGCTGGTGATGATGGACCAAACAGGGATGGCCGGCGAATCGGCAGGCAATGCGATCCGCAAGGTATTTCAGGCAGGGCTGGACACCAAGAAGCTGGGCGAAGCCAATGACATGCTCAAGCAGGCCGGAGCCGGCTTCTCGCTGAGCTTCACCGACAAAGACGGAAACTTCGCCGGCATGGACAACCTATTCCAACAGGTGGAAAAGCTCAAGGCCATCAAAAGCGATACGAGCCGGATGGCTGTCATCAAGAAGCTGTTTGGCGACGACGCAGAAACGCTGCAGGTCCTCAACACCCTGATGGACAAAGGCCGCGCAGGCTACGACGAAGTGGCCAGCAAAATGGCCGCCCAGGCCAATCTGCAAAAGCGCGTAGACATGCAACTCGGCACGCTGTCGAACGTGATGGAAGCCGCGCAGGGCGGTTTCACCAACGTCATGGCCAGCATTGGCGAAACCGTACAAGGCGACGCCAAAGGCATCATCAGCTGGATCGGCGAACTCACCAGCGGCATCGGCAAATGGGTCGCAGAGCACCCCGTGCTCACAGCCGCCATCGTGCGCACCGTGGCCGTGCTGGCGGCGCTCACCGCCGGACTGGGCGTCCTGCTGGTGCCCCTGGCGCTCATCGCTGGCAAGGCCATGCTGTTGCGCTTTGCCTTCGGCATGCTGGGAATCAAGCTGCCGGGCATCATCGCGGCCCTGCGAGGTCTGTCCACCATCTTCCTGCGCCTGGGGCTGGTCATGCTGACCACGCCCGTCGGCTGGTTCATCATGGCCGTTGCGGCGATTGCAGCAGCGGTCTATGCCATCTACAAGAACTGGGAACCCATCAAACAGTTTTTCAGTGGGCTCTGGCAGTCGATTGGCTCTGCGATCAGCGGCGCCTGGCAGGCCATCACGACCCGACTCTCTAGCGCCTGGGCCAATCTACTGACCACTGCCAGCGGCATATGGCAGCAGCTCGGCGGTTTGGTGTCTGCGGCCCTGCTCACCATCGGCGCGGCCATCGCCAATTGGTCGCCGGCTGCCCTGCTCTATCAGGCCTTCGCGGGGGCCATGGCATACCTCGGCTTTGAGCTGCCCGCGCGCTTCACCGAATTCGGCGCCAACATCCTGCAGGGGCTGACCAATGGCATCACCAGCAAACTGGGGGCAGTGCGCGATGCCATCGGCGGCGCCGCCGACTCCGCGGTCGGCTGGTTCAAGGAAAAGCTCGGCATCCACTCGCCGAGCCGCGTCTTTATGGCGGCCGGCGTAAATGTGGGTGAAGGCGCAGCCCTGGGCGTCGAAAGCACGCAGGGACTGCTGCGCCAATCAGCCCTTGGACTGGCTGCGGCCGCCAGCGTGGCCCTGCCGGCCATGGCCGCCATGCCGCCATTACCTGTGGGCATGACTGCTGCGGTGCAAGCCGAGCCCGTGCGCGTTGACACCAGCCAACCCATCACGGCCGCGCCGGCCCAGCGCCCTGCCCCTGTCATCCAGGGTGACACCATCACATTCCAGATCCACGCCGCCCCCGGAATGGACGAGCAGGCCATCGCCCGCCTGGTTTCCACCGAACTCGAACGCCGCGACCGAGCCAAGTCTGCCCGCGTCCAGGCGGCTTTTTACGACTGAAACCGCTAAATCATGCAGCTCTGCCTCGGCCTTTTCGTTTTCAGCCTCGACACCCTGTCCTATCAGGAACTGCAGCGGCGCACATCGTGGAAGCACCCCACCCAAGCCCTGGTGGGTGCGCGCGATGCGTCCCAGTTCCTGGGGCAAGGTGAGGACATCATCACCCTCGCTGGCAGCATCGTCCCAGAGTTCGCCGGCATCTTGGCCAGCCTGGATGTGCTGCGCCGCATGGCCAACAAGGGCCAAGCCTGGGCGCTGGTGGAGGGCAGCGGCACCATCTACGGCGCGTTCGTCATCACCGATTTGCAAGAAACAAAGTCCCTGTTTTTCGTGGACGGCACGCCGCGCAAAACCGAGTTCACACTGACGTTGCGCCGCGTAGACCAGGACGACGACAACACGGTGGCCGGCGCTATCGGCGACCTGATCGCCTCCTACGACATCAGCTTCAACTGATCGCCGCACCATGACCGATGTTTCCGCCATCCGAGCTGCCCTCCCCACAGTCACTGTCATCGGTCGCCGCGCTGAGCGCAGCGCACGCCACCGCCTCCGTCCCATCTGGCGCGTGACAGTCAAAGGCCAGGACATTTCTGGCCGTATCGGCCCGCGCCTGGTCAGCCTTACCATCTCCGACAACCGCGACAGCGAGGCCGACGAAGTGGAAATCGTCATCAGCGACCACGATGGGGCTGTCGAGCTGCCGGAAACGGGCGACCCCCTCACCGTGGCCATTGGCTGGGCAGGCCCCCAGACCGAGCTGGACGACTTTCCACTCGGACTTGTCGACAAGGGCGCCTACACCGTCCAGGCCGTGGAATACAGCGGCACCCCCGACACCATCACCCTGCGCGCCCGCGCGGCCAACATGCTGGATGAGCTGCGCGCAATCAAGGACCGCAGCTGGCACAAAACCAGCCTGGGCGACATCGTGCGCAGCATCGCTGCACAGAACCAGCTCAACGTCAGCATCGACAAGGAAATCACCACCCGCAAGGTGGAACACGCAGACCAGGCACACGAATCAGACGCCTCGTTTTTGCGCCGGCTCGGCCGTCAGTTTGATTGCCTGTGCAACATCAAAAACGGCACCCTGCTTTTCAGCCAGGCACGCAAGACTCGCACGCCCAGCGGCAAGGAACTGCCCGTGGTAAGCATCGTGCGCAGCGACGGTGACCAGCACCGCTGGGCCAGGGCAGATCGGGATTCGTACAGCGGCGTTAAGGCCTACTACAACAACGTGAAGAAGGGCACACGGGCCAGCGTGATCGCTGGCATCAGCGGCCGCGCGAAGACCCTGCGCCAGACCTTCGCCAGCCAGGCCGACGCCCTGGCTGCGGCGCGGGCTGAATGGCTGCGCATTCAGCGCGGCATCTTCTCCTTCGACATCACCCTCGCCCATGGCCGCGCCGACGTCATGCCACAGCGCCCGGTGGTGGTCAGCGGCTACAAACGCCAGATCGATGAAACGCCTTGGATCGTCACGGCCGTGCGGCACTCGTTAAGCAGCAGCGGATACACCAGCCAGATCACGCTGGAAACGCTGCAGTCCGAGGGGGTGGATGGAGGAGACGAGGTAAACGAAGATTAGCATCCGCTTCGGCTAACAGCGCCTGCATTTCATTCAACTCACTTTAATGCTGCTGGTAATCAACCGATAGAATCGAATTAAAACGATCATTATCGTCAAAATCAAAATGGTTCCAGAAAATATGAGAACCAAATGTCCGACAACATTTATATAAAACGCATCTGTCAAAGTCATCAACGCTGACACAACAAGAACGATGCAAACCAAAACACTAAAGGCAATATTAGACAGTGCTTCTTTGCAAACCTCTTTAAAATCCTCATGGTTCGACAACGTAGTCTTTGAACTATCAACTTTCGAAGTCAAAAGACTATAAACCAACACCATCAAATTAAGCAAAAGCCCTGCAACAATAGAAGCAACTGAGACAATTATCCCCACTGTATTCACATCGACAGTGAAATTTTTAAAATGTATTACAGCTAGCAAAGCAGCCAAACCCAATTGAAAAATTATTTCACCGCGGCAAACAGTATTGCTACCATAATCATAAAAAGTCGCAAAATGAGAGCGGATAATTTCACCAGGATTAATCCTATGAAGCATAACTCCCCCCTTAAACTTTAAACAAGAGATTGCCAAGCAGGAATAACAACATTATTCTCAAAGAATAGATCATCCGCTAAAGAATCCGCTTCGTCAAGCCAAAATTGCGCATCAATATGACCATGGCTTCCAATCAAAGGCTTGTCAATTTCAATCACTGATGAAATCTTATCCAGATTCCCCACATCAACAGTTCTCTTCTTCTTGCCTTTCGCAATTTCCACCTTGACCTTTTCCACGGTTGCTCCAGGAATAGTAAAAATAGAATTCGCTGAAACCTTATTCCCAATAGCGTTCAGAAACCAGTTTATATCATCAAATGATGTATTTCTTTTTGGCTTAGAATAATCTGCAGGAAGTGTTCTCTGAATAATTCTTATTTTCTTAATGGTAGCTGCCTTGGCAAGTGAAGAAACCACGGCAGTAGGGATAACTTTATCAACCCTCAAGCTCAATCCAGGGAATGCCTTAGAAAACGACATAATCAAATCTGGCATCACAATACCTCGAATACCCGAATTATTAATACGATACAGCAAAAGATAACCTCTAAGTTGATTAGCGACCTTTCCATTCTTGGGAACATAGAATGAAAAATGAAATGGCCGCATATCTGACTGATGATTACCTCTATTGTATGCAACTTTATTCTTGACGGTATCAAATATTTCAGAATCAAACCCATACAAACCGGTCTGATAAACACCGGCTATTGAATTTGCAGTACCTTGATACAGATCTTTAAATATGAAGTTCTTTCCAAAATCTACCGAAGTAGGATTCTGCGTTATTTTCTGAACACCCTTTATACTTGGGTAATATATATTTTTCAGATAATCAAAAAAACTTTTACCGTTTATATTCCACAGATCCTGCATGACCCCACTACCATCCACAACACTGATCATATACGGAGAAATAGCATGCATAATATCAACTCAGAATTCTATAAATAAGACAAGAGCAACTCGAGATAAAACACTCTTGAAACGCAGAAGATAAAACATCAGAAAAAATTGAAGCACGTCCAATTCATAATGGCATGCGCACCCTACGTGAAGGTCGTACTTCATAATATTTATTATCAACCATCCCGAAAATTCGCCGGAACGGCTAAAAGATTAGCTGCAATTTTTCTTGCTTGCGCTAGTGGAGCCATCTTTGCAAATGAATTTTCCGGCTGAACAATGCGACACGCCGCCCTTTTTTCCTGAACATGGCTTGTTGGCGGCATAGCCGCCCAATGGAATGGCGCATGCTAGAAGCACCGCAAAAAACCGCGTCAGCGCTTTCGCATTCATCTGTCTCCCTCCTCTTTTCAGGCTCCTGCCTCTGCGTGCAATAGAGCTACCTTTATTCACTCAGGCTTCAAAACTTCCACTGCAGCGGTCAGCAGCGCGCGCCCCTTGTCTGAGCCATTGCGCCAAGCCTGCAGCAGATCGCGCTCAGCCGGTGCCAGCGTGCCTTCGGACTCGCCTGCACGGACCCCTGTGACTACATAGAGCACGTCCACGCCAAGGCCGGCCATGACGGCCAGCGCAGAGGCGTTGGGGGCTGATTCGCCCTTCTCCCACTTGAGCAAGGCACCACGAGACACATTGCACGCCTCAGCGAAAGCCATCTGAGGAATGTCGAGACGCATGCGCTCGGATCTGAGCCTTTCGCTCAGAAGATCATTAAATTCATCCGTCATGTATTGACATGCTCACTTTTGTGAGCGAAGATACGTTTACGTTGTAACATTCAGTTCGCATAGTACATGACCACCTCTGCATATCTCACCCGTCGCCGCTCCGGCACGCTGGACGGCTTGGTCAACGACAAGCCCATCGCATTGCGCCTGCCCAAGGACGAGCTGGCAGCAGCGCATGCGTGCGCCGATGCCGAAGGCCGTTCGGCCAGCAACTTCGCGCGTCTGATCCACCTGATGGGCATGCAGATGTACCGACAGCACGGCCGCCTGAGCATGCCGGTGACCGCCACCACAACGGCCACCGGCATCAACTGAGGCCCACCACGATGAGCAGCCCATTCACCGACAGCACCAAAGCACTGCAGGCACATCATGGCTTTGCCCAGGCAGCCTTGGGTGTAGGCGTGCACAGGATCAGCACCGCCATTCAGCCTCAGACACTTGTCGGCACGGGCTCACAGAGTTGTTACAAAACCGCGCCTTCGGTTTCGCCAGCGCAAGAGGACAAGGCCGCGCACGCAGCAGAGTTACCGAGCGAACGCACGCGCCTGGACTGCCCGCACTGCGAGCGACCCAGCATCATCCGCAGCAGCCGCCGCATGACCAAGCTCACGCGCGAGATTGCTTACTGCTGCATCAACCCCGAATGCGGCCACACGTTCGTGGCCTTGACCGAGATCGTCCGCACGTTGTCGCCCAGCGCAACGCCTGATCCATCGGTCCATCTGCCCCTGTCCAGCCATGTGCGCCGCGATCTTGTGCGCGCCCAGATGGACTACGCACAGCAGTCTGAGCACAAGCCTCAGTTCTCCAGGCCTGTGACCGGCGACCTCTTTGCCGCCGGGGCGCCACCCGCCGACTAAGGCCCTAGGCCTTCCCTCTCTTTCTCCCGACCTTGCGGGGCCTGTTTTCAGGCCCTGCGGGATGTGCTCACCCCAAAGAAACCTGAAAGGACTGCCGCATGAGCCAATTCGCCGTAACCCATATTGACGCCAAGCGCGTGCGCCGGCGCCTGCTGATTGGCGCCCCCACCCGCAACATGGCACTGGACTTTGCAGAACGCCTGTATGGGCTGGCTTGGTACATGGGCGCCGTGCGCGTGAAGGGCACTGCGCAATGAATCTGGCTGATATGCGAGTCGAGGATTTGCTGAGCCTGGTGCAGCGCGATAGGCAGGCACAGCATGCTCCAGCCCTGGCGCCTGCACGCCTGCCGGTCGCCGCGCCAGCCCCCGTCCTGCCTGAGGCCTACCGCAGCCTGACCCCCGAGGAATGCCGCGAACGGCTGCGACACCAGCAGAACGAAATTGTGCAGAGCGCCAGCAAAGGCCGCTGGAGCGATGCCGAGAGCCGCGAATGGGCCAAGCTGACCCGCGAACACCGCATGTGCCTGCACCTGCTGGCGGGTATCGACGGCGACCTTCCCGAGCTGGCCCTGCGCGAATGGCGCGAGCTGCCAGGCCCAGAGCGCACGGCAATTAAAGCCGAAGTGCGCACCATGCGCGACGCCATGAAGGGCGTTTTCAGCCTGTCGGGGAACTGGTAACCATGACCCGCCAACTGCCCACCCACAGCCTGAAGGCCTGGGAGAAACACAAGCCACGTGCCTGGCATGTGGGCCGTGCGCTGGGCGCGCTGCTCAACGCCGTGCCGGTGCAGTGGCGCGAACCCATGAAGCAGCTCGGACTGGGCCGCATGGACACGCAAGGGCCGGAATGGCTGACCGCGCACGATGCGCTGCAGGCCATCGAGCAGTTCGACGAACACTATGGGCAGGCCGCACGCTGGAACATGGGTGACGATGAGATTCACGCCATGGCCAAGCGCTTGGCGGCAGAAGCCGACGAACTGGATGACCAGGCCATAGGCCAGGGCCTGCCAATGTCAGAGCGGCTGGACGCCATCCGGCTGCTGGTGCGCCTGGTGGGCGTGCGCGAGTTCAAACCCATTACCGGCGAGCCTGCCATCAAGCGCGCCCAGGATGCCGCCTGGTGGCGCCGCGTACTACGCACTCATGTGGCGCGCGTGGTGGAGGCCGGCGCCGTGCGCCTGGGCATCGTCAACCGCCGTGCCGGTGGCTACATCAGCAATGCCGGGCTGGCCCGGCGCACCGCACAGCTGCAACGCAACGCATTGGGGCTGCAGCGCACGCTCTACAAGAACGAAGCCGGCCAGGTGTTCAACCTGGCCGAGCTGGCGGCACTGTCGCCATCCAATCCGGTGATCCGTGGCGGCGAGCTGATGACGCGCATTCGCGGTGCCGAGGAATACGCGGACAACCGCGCCCATGTGGGCCTGTTCCTGACAATGACCGCGCCCAGCCGCTTCCACGCCGTGATCGTGGGGAAGAAAGGCGGATGGCCACGGCCAAACCCGCGCTACGACGGGCACAGCACGCCGCGCGACGCACAGCTGTGGCTGCGGGATATGTGGGCCAAGGTACGCGCCAAGCTCAAGCGCCAGGGCGTGAACGTCTACGGCATTCGCGTGGCTGAACCGCACCACGACGCCACGCCGCACTGGCATGCGCTGCTGTGGGCTGAAACAGAACAACAGGCCCAGCAGCTCGATGCTGCGGTCCGCAAATACTGGCTCAGCGACGATGGCGACGAGCCTGGCGCCCAGGACTACCGCGTAAACATCAAGCGCATGGTCGCTGGCGGCGCTGCCGGCTACGTGGCCAAGTACATCGCCAAGAGCGTAGGCCACGCCGCATTGGCCGACCACCTGGACGTGACCCAAGGCCAGCTGTTCGACGTGGACACAGGTGATGTGCCGGGCCACGTCCGTGTGGATGCCTGGGCCAGCACCTGGGGCATCCGCCAGTTCCAGGCCGTGGGCATGCCCAGCGTCACGGTCTGGCGCGAGCTGCGCCGCGTGGGTAAGGATCAGGTAGAGCAACTGCACTTCGACGGCGATAAAACCACTTCCCGGGCTTGGCATGCATGCCACCGCGTGGGCGACATCAAGGCCGACTGGTGCCGCTTCATGGGCGCCATGGGTGGTCACTGCGTGCCGCGCGGCCGCTGGCATCTGCGCATTGCGCGCCGCGATGTGCCGGTCGGCGCCGTAAACGCCTATGGCGAAGAAGTTGCCGCAGGCCGCATTGTTGGCCTGGAGGCCCGCAGCGGCCGCTGGCTGGTCAGCCGCCGCATTGCCTGGAGTCCCGTGGCCCAGGAAGCCCTGGCCGCCGACGTAGTCGCGCCTTCTGCCACTGCTGCCTCGGATACCGGTGCGGCGCCTGCGCTGGGCGCTGAACGGGCGCCGCTGGCGCCCGCTTGGACTCGTTTCAATAACTGTACGGCCCGCCTCGGCGGCGAGCTGCGCCGGGCCTTTATGGGCCGCGGCCGACACGAAAAAGAAGACTGGTGCAGCCCGGACAGCCCCGACTCGGTGCTCTACCAGCCCAAGCCAATCACCCCTGCCCCTGTCTTTTCGCACTGATCCCGTCATAGGAGGAATCGCCATGCCTGCAAAACGCACCGAACCAACCCGCCACGCCACCGATATGACGGCCGGCTTCAAGTACACGAACGCCGTGAGCACCGACATCGGAAAACGCTTCGCCGCCATTCGCCGCGCCCAGGCGAAGACCGCGCGCGCGCAGCAACCCGCGGCAATTCATCCCGATCAAGGCCAGCTTGACCTGGACGGCGGCGCCCGGGTGCTGCCGCTGTTCAAGCAGGCCAGCGCCGCATAAGCCATCGAAAAACACCTCCCACCAGACAGAAAGCCATTCATGAACGTGCATCACAACATCCAGGCGCTCAAAAGCTACCGCGTCTACCTGATCCCAGCACACGCCGACCCGGCCGAGCTGGAAGAACTGGCCGACGCCGGCCTGCTCCCGACGATCCGCGTGAAAGCTGCCAACGCAGACCAGGCACAAAACCGCGCCCATCTGGTCAGCGGCAAGGGCGTGCTGCGAGTGGAGCGTGTGGAGGTGGCCCATGTCTGAGCTGACCATTGGCCAGGCGCTGGAGCGCATCGACGCGGAACTCACCGATGTTGCCCGCCAACTGGAGCTCACGCCCGCCGCTGAATGGAGCACTAGCCGAGGCCGGGCGCTCTGCAACCGCGAGCAAGAGCTGCACGCCGCCGTGATGGTGCTGCGCGAACTTGCTGTCAAGCCATCCCCCCAGGCCGCGCCCGTGGCTGCCTCTCGCTGAAAGGAACCCGACCATGTGGACGAACATTCTTCGCATCGTGCTGCTCAAGCTGGCCATCGTGGGCGGTGGCGCCATGGGCTGGCGCATGGCCCGCCACCTGATCGCCGACGAGGTGCGCCGCGTGGGCCAGGTGCTGCTGGGCAAGCAGGACCTGCGCTGCATCGTGTCGATGCTGGGCGTGATCCAGTCGCGCCAAAGCGCAAAGCGTGTGTACCTCGCCGGCCCCATGAGCGGCCTGCCAGAGCTGAACTACCCCGCCTTCAACGCCAAGGCCGCCGAACTGCGCGCCCGCGGCTGGCATGTCGAGAACCCGGCCGAGAACCCCGCTCCACCCTGCGGAACTTGGACCGGCTACATGCGCATGGGCATCTGGCAGCTGATGACCTGCGAGGCCATCTACCTGCTGCCCGGATGGGCC
>JAMNYN010000176.1 GCA_023622805.1 Pseudomonadota bacterium
AGAAGCCTTGGTCACGCTGCCCGCGCTCCTCAATAGAGAAACGCTGTCGCCTGAAAACGTACTCGCTGAGCTGCGGAAATATGCGAATGGCCAAGACGGGTCATTCGCCTCCTCATGGGTACATAACAACCTATTCGGTGCTCTGCTGGAGCTATACCGTCCATTCGCGCGCGAGTGCCCGCTTTACAGTGGCTTCAACACGCTTTGTTCAATGTCGAACAACAACCTTCGGAACTTTCTAATTCTTTGTTACAAGACACTGGAAGTGGCAGAACTTCGGGATAATGCGGACCCCCCGTATTCCATAGAGATTCAGTGCCGCGCTGCGTATGATGCGTCTGAACAACTCATCAAGGAAATTCGCACCTTCGGGCGATTTGGTGAGCAGCTTCGAGTTTTTGTCCTTCGACTGGGCAGTATTTTCCGTGCGCTGCAGGCGAGTCCCGCGATGAGCGAGCCCGAGCAGAATCAGTTCACTATCAACTCCGGCGGGCGCGCACTTCAAGCAAACGAACTCGATTTCATTGCCGAAGCTTTGCGTTTTGGTCTAATTGTCGAGCAACTAGAAACAAAATCAAAATCTGGTGTCGGCCAGGATATTATCGACTATCAGCTCAATCCGATTTACGCACCTTACTTCCAGATCAGTTATCGACGCAAGCGAAAGTTGGAAATGTCTGTCGAACAGTTCCACATGCTCATCATGGGCAATGAAAACGAGTATCGTGACCTGGCACGTGGCCTCGCTCGGCAGCTTTCTGAGTCAGACGCATTGCAGTTGGGTCTCCTGTGACGAGGGTAAAGTTCTTCTCGATGTCGGGCTCCAGTGCCGCGGATCTCCAACTGCCCCACGATTTCATCCTACTGCATGGTGAGGAGCTGGACGAGCGTGGTGAATCGGCGTGCGCATGTGCGCCTGCCGAGGCGCGGGTAAAGCTGGAATTCGGCGTTGAAGACATGTCGCTGACTGTAGGTACGGAGACCAAGTCCAGCGACCTGGCTGCCGAGCTGCTCGACGGTTATGACCGACAAAAAGTGTTCCTGGAAGCGACCACACTCGGATTCGCGGAGCTGTTTTGTGCCGCGAATGCGCTGCTATCCAGTGGTGCGACAACCCTAAATATCATATACGTGGAGCCGGGCGAATACACGCGTGTCAGCAAGGGGGCCAACCAGTTCGCGCTGTCCGAACCGACCCGCGGCTATGTTGCCATCCCCAACGCGATCGTGGATCTATCTAGCGAAGAGGTCGAGGCTGGCGTCTTCTTTCTCGGCTTCGAGCCGGAGCGCCTCGATCGTGCCCTGGAGGAGTACCAGATGATCGCGTCGAAGGACGTCAAGCTGGTCTTTGGCATCCCGGCCTACCACCCCGGCTGGGAACTGGACGCGATCGTCCCTCACCTCCCGGCCCTGGAGCAGCACAAGCTTCAACTGGACTACTGCACAGCCAATGACCCGGAGGCGGCTTTCGAGTGCCTGGAGCGGACGAGAAGCGCACTGGGCGCTGATAAGCGCATGTTCGTGGCACCGATTGGCCCCAAGCCTTGTGGCATCGCGTCGGCGATCTTTGCGACGGTGTATCCCGACCAGGTCGGCCTGCTATTCGACCATCCACGCCGCAAGCCAAAGCGCTCCTCGGGGGTCGACCTATGGCATCGGTTCACAGTGACCGTTGAGAAAGACGCTGAACTGGTGAAGCAACCGGCGACCGAAGCCGCCTGAGTTCTTCAGGGCTTCGCGCCAGCGATGGCTGCCTTCAACAGCGCCTTAATTTTGGGCTCAGGCTTCCAGTAGTTCGGCCCCTTGAGGAACTTACCGTTGGCATCGTAGATAGGCTTGCCATCGGCGCCCAGCTTGCTCTCGTTGCTATCCATGATGATGGACAGCACCTCTTCGAGCGGCAGCCCGAACTTCAGCGCCTCGGAGCGACAGTAGACGATGACGTCGCCCAAGAGGTCAGCCACAGCCACCAACACGTCAATCGGCTCAGCCTTATTCTCGCAGTCTGCAATGATGTCGTCGATCTCATTGACCTCATCCAGCAGCGTCGCCTTGAACTTGCGTAAGCGGTCGGCAGGCGCAGGGGGGAGCTCCGGGGTGGCTTGCGCCGGAAGTTTGTACATCGCGTTCATCAAGGCGATACGCTTAGCAAAGGATGGTTCGCTCACTGCTTCTCCAGCAACGCCCGAAGGCACATGGGTTTTAGACTTAGATCGGACTTTACCCCCTTCCGCAGACCAAGAAAACTAATTCGATGCTCTCTGTACGTACTGAGTCCAGTTACCTTGATAAGATACATTTTCGCGGCAACGAGATCAAAGTTCGAAATCGGCCGATCTTCCTAAAAAATGTGGCGAAGCAAGGCAGAGATTTTACGACGTCAAGAGTCCAGTTCATTCTGAGTGAGACCCAAGCAGCGACGCTTGCAGCTGTTACCGCACCTCCTCACTGTGTTGGCCACTCGCCAAATACCGGCAGACGTCGGCTCGATTCCCGACTCACTCCGATTGACTTCCAATAGAACTGACGGCTGTGCACGCACCTTGGCCGTCGGATCTGCACAACCTATTTCTGGGACTTTCATGAGTTTTTCCGGTTTGGACAATGCGCCATCGCTGACCGATGACGAACAGATTGAGGTTGCGCAGCAGTACGAGGAGCGCGCAGACCACCTCGAACTCGACACGTTCCCAACCAACACCGCACTGACCGACGATTCGGAAGAGTGGATAAAGTCGCTCACCGGCCCGGGTGCCAAGCTTCTGGTAGGACCGCGCGGCTGCGGCAAGACGCACCTCATGCGATTTGCTTTCACGAAGTGCATTGCCGACGCCGATCTACCTCTGGCTGTCTACATCAACCTCAACCGCTACTACACGTTGGAGCCCCTCTTGCGTCGCCGCCCGGACGCGATGACAACGTTCTACATCTGGGTGCTCGCGAACATCGTTTTAGGACTGCACGAGTCGGTCCAAGCGTTCAATGTGGCGACGTCAGGTCAGTCAGTCGACGTCGACAGCCTTCTGGAATTTGATAAATCCGAAGTGAGTGATCTGATCGGCGCTTACGAGAAGAGCCTTGCGCTCAGCTCTGGACTCGATGCTGTGGTAAACCGCCTGACCATCGACCGAGTCAAACAGTTGCTCGTGCGTAAGGGCGCGGCAATCCCACGTTGACCGTCGCCGGGCTTGCGGCTATTGATCAGGCGCTTGGATCTTGCCAGCGATGCGGCAGCAATTCCCCCACCCGGCTGGCCCTGTGCGTGGGCAGCCGCGTCAGTACATCCTTGAGGTAGGCATAGGGATCGTGCCCATTCATACGGGCCGACTGCACCAGGCTCATCACCGCCGCCGCACGCTGGCCCGCGCGCAGGCTACCGGCGAACAGCCAATTGGCTCTGCCAATGGCTATTGGCCGGATCTGGTTTTCGATCCAGTTGTTGTCCACGGGCAATTGCCCGTCATCCACGAAGCGTGTCAGTGCCACCCAGCGCCTGAGGCTGTACTCCAGGGCCCTGGCAGTTGCCGAACTGTCCGGGAGTTTTTGCCGCTGCAATGTCATCCACTGGTGCAGCGCATCCAGGATGGGCTTGGAGTGCTGTTGCCGGATGGCCTGGCGTTGATCGGCGTTCAGGTCTTTTACCTCGCGCTCGATGTCGTAGACCTTGGCGAACTGCTCCAGCGCGAACCCGGCGATCTGGCTTTTGTGCGCCGCGTGCAGGTCAAAGAATTTGCGCCGGGCGTGCGCCAGGCAGCCGGCTTCGGTGATGCCTTGCGCAAACCCTGCTTTGTAGCCTGCGCTATGTGTTGCAACACATAGCGCTGGTGATGTTGCGGCCCAAGATATGTGTTCTTCTGTGTCACCAATCGCACAGTGGCGCCATCCTGCAGCAGTTGACACCACATAAATACTGGTACCTGCTGGTAGGCCTTCTTCACTTCGGAGGCCCACCATGTTCGAGAACCTCTTCGCCGATGCCGGCACGATCGCACGTCATCACAACGGTCCGCTGCTCGACGAGCGACACCGCTACCTGCTTCACGGCGCCGCAGTCGGCGCTACGCTGCACACGCAGCGCAATCGGGCCAGAGCCTTGCTCTGGATAGCCAAGGCGTTGCCGACACGTGCCTATGGCCAGGTCGATGTCGTACAGCTGCGCCAACTGATCGCGGCGCACCAGCCACCTGTTTCTCACCAGACGGCAGCGAACTTGCTCAACATAGCGCGTCCATGGCTGAAGTTCATTGGCTGGTGGCATGAACCCGAGAAGCCCGTTGCATTCGTTGAGGCGCTGGATAGGTTCGTCGGGTGGATGCGCGACGAGCGGGGCCTGACGCCATGCACAGTCGAGCAATGGCGCTACCGCACGGCCAACTTCCTGCGCTGGTGCCAGGAGACGGATAGAGATCTCGCCTCGCTCAAGCCCGAAGACATCGACGCGTACTTCGTGACCTACGGCGCGCAGCGATGGTCACGGATCTCCGCCGGCCACATCGCGAGAATGCTGCGTGTGTTCTTCAAGCATGCCGCTTCAACCGGAGCTTGCTCGACGAGCTTGGCCGCTTCAATCCTGTGTCATCGCCGATACCGCCTCGAGACGCTGCCCTACGCGCTGGGCTGGCCTGACGTTCGGCAGCTGATCGATACAGCCGCAGGCGGCACGGAGGTCGACGTTCGGGATCGAGCCATCCTCTTGTTGCTGGCGATCTATGGGCTGCGGCGCGGCGAAGTCGCGGCCCTGCGCCTCGAGGACATCGACTGCAAGAAAGGCCAGATTCGGGTCTGGCGGCTCAAGCGCCGCCAGCCGCAGATCTATCCTTTGGTGTCGTCGGTCGGGCAGGCCCTCACCGAATACATCGACACCGTCAGACCATTGGTTGCCTACGCGCAAGTGTTCATCCGTGCGCATTCACCACGTGTTCCGATCTCGGCGCCGGGCATCTACAACGTCGTCAACCGGCGCCTGCGTGCGCTGGGCGTGCAGGCGGCGCACCTCGGCCCCCACGCATTGCGCCACGCCTGCGCATCGAAGCTGCTCGCCGACGGACTGACTCTCAAGGAGATCGGCGATCACTTGGGCCACCGCAGCGCGGCCTCGACGAGCATCTATGCCAAGGTCGACTTGGCTGGCCTGCGCCAAGTCGGTGAGTTCGACCTAGGAGACCTGCAATGACGACGAGCGAACTCATCAAGGACTATCTCGCTGCCAGACGCGCCCATGGCACGCGGCTGCGAAGCGGTGAACGTGCGCTGTACCAGTTTGCACGGGAGACCGGTGACCAACCGCTGACTACGGTGACGCCCGAAGCAGTGGCAACGTTTTTGCGCGGTCGTGGTGATCTCAGTGCCACCTGGACAACGCGGTACCAGCTCCTGGCTGGGCTCTACCGGTTTGCCCTGGCTCGAGGACATGTGAGCGTATCTGCGCTTCCCGACCAACGCCCTAAGCTGCCACCACCGATCACACCCTATGTGTACTCGCGAGCCGAGTTGAAGCACCTGCTTGATGCGACAGATATCCTGGAGTCACGCATCAGCCGCCTTCAGGCGCTGACCTACCGGGCGTTGATCCTGACACTGTATGGCAGCGGAATGCGGGTCGGCGAGGCCTTGCGCCTGAACCTGGCCGATGTCGATCTTGCTGAGCGAGTGCTGACTGTGCACGAGACGAAGTTCTACAAGTCTCGCCTCGTGCCGGTGGGCGAGCAACTTGCTGCTGCGCTGGTCACCTATCTGCAGCGGCGCAGCAGCTTGTCCATGCCGCAAGGCACGAGCTCGGCGTTCTTTGCATCCCGAACAGGTCACCGTTTGGACTACCAGCGCGTCGTGACGCTATTCCAGCGTGTGCGTACCCACGCCGGCATTGGATGTCCGCCTGGAGCGTGTCGGCCGCCGCGACTGCACGATCTGCGACACACCGCAGCCGTGCATCGGGTGCTGGCCTGGTACCAGGAAGGCAAGGATGTGCAGCAACTCCTGCCGAAGCTGGCCACCTACCTCGGTCACGCCAGCATTGCCTCGACGCAGCGGTATCTGCAGATGACGCCGGAACTGCTGCAAACGGCCAGCTTGCGCTTCGCCGCCTATGCCGGCACCATGGAAGACGAGGTGGCTGACCATGCGTGACAACGCCATCCTTGGGCCTTGGGTGCGCCGCTTTTTGTTGGAGCATCTGGTGGCCGAGCGCAACCTTGCGCGCAACACGCAGGTCAGCTACCGCGACAGCCTGATGCTGCTGCTGCCGTTTGTTGGTCGCCATGCCAAGTCCGACGTCGACCGGCTGCTGGTGGAGGATATCTCGGCTGAACGAGTACGGGCATTCCTGGAGCACATCGAACATGATCGACAGTGCAGGGTCCTGACGCGCAACCAGCGACTTGCGGCAATCCACTCGTTGGCTAAATACATTGGTGCGCGCTCGCCCGAGCACGCGGAATGGTGCGCGCAGGTTCGATCGGTGCCGTTCAAGAAGGCGCCCCAGACGGTTGTCGGCTACTTGGACAAGCCCGAGATCGATGCCTTGTTGCGAGCGCCGGACCGACGAACGTCACTTGGTGCGCGCGATTACGCACTCTTGCTCTTCCTCTACAACAGTGGGGCGCGCGCCGATGAAGCGGCATCGCTGCGCGCCTGCAACCTGCAGCTCGGTACTTCGCCCTCGGTGCGCATCCTTGGCAAAGGTAACAAGTGGAGGGTATGTCCGTTGTGGCCGAAGACCGTGGACGCGCTTCGGCCCTTGGTCTGGGGTCAAGGCCTCGAGGGTCGTGTCTTCCGAGGTCGTACCGGTGAGCCCATGACCCGGTTCGGCGTGCATCGCATCGTGACCGTATGTGCCGATCTTGTCGCGCAGCGCGTCCCATCGATGCGAGATAAGCGTATAAGCCCTCACATCCTGCGCCACACTACCGCCGTCCACCTACTGCGCTCCGGCGTGGACCTCAATACGATCCGCGCCTGGCTCGGGCACGTCTCGCTGGATACAACCAACGTCTATGCCGAAGTCGACCTCGAGATGAAGGCCAAGGCGTTGGCCAGTGTCGACATCTCGAACCTGCCCGCCGCATCACGACAGCGCAGGCCCACGGCATCGGTCATGGACTTCATGCGTCGTCTTTAGGGCGGTCGCCGCGCAGAAATTATGTACTGTCTGTCAAGGTCAGGCGCCTCGAAGAACGCCCAGCGGAAGCGGGCGAAGACCACATATATGGGGCCGCAACATCACCTGCGCTATGTGTTGCAACACATAGCGGGGGCTACAAGGCCCTGATCGCCAGTGGCGTGACCGAGGTCGGCTGCCTGGCGCATGCGCGGCGCAAATTCTTTGACCTGCATGCGGCCCACAAAAGCCAGATCGCCGGGTTCGCGCTGGAGCAGTTCGCCAAGGTTTACGACATCGAGCGCGAGGTCAAGGAGCTCAATGCCGATCAGCGCCAGACGATTCGACAACAGCACAGCAAGCCGGTGCTCGATGCGCTGCACGAGTGGATGACATTGCAGCGGCAGAAGCTGCCGGACAGCTCGGCGACGGCCAGGGCACTGGATTACAGCCTCAGGCGCTGGACAGCGCTGACGCGCTTTGTCGATGACGGGCAACTGCCCGTGGATAACAACTGGATCGAGAACCAGATCCGGCCGATTGCCATTGGCAGAGCCAATTGGCTGTTCGCCGGCAGCCTGCGCGCGGGCCAGCGGGCGGCGGCGGTAATGAGCCTGGTTCAGTCGGCCCGTATGAACGGGCATGACCCCTATGCCTACCTCAAGGATGTGCTCACGCGGCTGCCCGCGCACAGGGCCAGGCGGGTGGAAGAATTGCTGCCGCATCGTTGGCAAGGTGCCCAGCCGTAACTGACGTTGGTGGTCAAGACGGGATCACCGCGTGCTTACGCAAGTGCAAGTGCAAGTGCAAGTGCAAGTGCAAGTGCAAGTGCAAGTGCAAGCCCGATTGATTCCTGTAACCAATCGTTGCCAGGTCAAGTGATCATGGATTATCAAAGGGGCTAACGCTTTGTGCTCCCTTCATAAACCTAGCGTGCAGTCCTGCAAGGGGGTGTCGGGCTTCCTGGCATTGCGATAAGCGGCGCTTATCTTGACTTATTTGAGCCCACCGAGGCCAAGGCCTTTGCGGAGCTCGATGAAGCAGGCCGCATGAAGCCATCCTCCTATTACGAACGGGTGATGGACGTGATGGAAGAGCTGGTCAAATTCACGCTCCTGACCCGCAATTGTGCGGACTACCGGGTGGACCGTTACAGCGAGCGCTGTGAAAGCGCCGAGGCGCTGTCGCAGCGGCTCAACCAGCGCAGCATCTAGGCACTTGTGCGTCTTCATGGCCAGGACGCCCGCCGCACCATCACCGCCATCAAGCTCCTCGTGGTCACCTGGGCCTTGAACTGGGTCTCGCCGATGACCTTGTTGAGCTCCTCACTGAGTTGCACGGGCACCGCCGGTTCCTGCCATCACCGGGCCTGGACTCTATGCCGCGCAGCGGTTCCAGCGAAGGCTGCCGAGGTGTTGCTCGGCCAGTTGAGTGAAAGCCAGGAGCGGCGCGGTGCTGGATTGGTCTCGCCGGGTAACGATGCTGATTTGCCGAGTGATGGCTGGTTTGACCAGCGCCCGCATGTCCATGCCTTCGCAGCGTGAGAAATGCAGCAGCGACTGCGGCAGCACTGCAACCCCGAGGCCATGCTCCACCAGTGCCAGTGCCGTCCCCATGAGGCTCACTTCATAGGCTATCTGCAGCGGGACCTGGGCTTGCGCCGCGGCTTGATCCAGGCTTGCCCGCACTCCGTAGCCCGGGCGCAGGGTGACCAATGGGAAGCGGGCCAGTTGCTGCCAGCTCATCTGGCGTGTTCCTGGCAAAGTCCAGGGGGCGGTGGCCACCACGCACAGCCGGTCTTTGCCAATGGCATGAGCCTGCAATTCCGGATCGCTGCGTTCCATGACACCGAATCCCAGATCGACATGGCCCTTCAGGATCAGATCCTGGAACTGGTTGGGAGCGCAATCGTTGATTTCGATGCGGACCAGTGGATGCAAAGCGGCAAAGCGCGCAATGATCTGCGCCAGCAGGGTCTGCGCCAGCGAGGAAGTGGCGGCAATGCGCAATGTTCCGCTGCGACCTGAGGCGACGTCCTCCATGCCCCCATGCAGATCACCCAGATCCTTGAGGATGCGCTCAGCAAACACCAGTCCCTCGCGGCCGGCCGCGCTCAAGCGCATGCTGCGCGTGGTGCGGTCGAACAGGCGCACACCCAGCTTTTGCTCCAGCTCGCGCAACAGCACGCTGACGGCAGGCCCGGTCAGCGCCAATGCCTGAGCAGCCGCAGCCATGCTGCCGTGATGGCAGATAGACACGAAGGCGCGCAGCTCCCGTACCGAGGCCAGCTCAGATAACTTTTTATTAGGAATGCTCAAAAATTTATTCATTTTTTTAGGAATGCAATGCGCCATTTAATCAGGACCTACAAGCAAGGAGCTTCCTGAATGAATCCAACGCAGCAAACCCAAGTATTGATTGTCGGTGCCGGTCCCGTGGGTTTAACTCTGGCCCTGGATCTGGCCCGCCGCGGTGTGGCCTGCACCATGGTCGAAATGCGATCGCACGACGCACCGCCCAGCCCGAAGTGCAACCATGTCTCCGCGCGCACCATGGAGACCTTCCGGCAGCTGGGC
>JAMNYN010000573.1 GCA_023622805.1 Pseudomonadota bacterium
GAGGGGTTGGCCCCGGTCAGCTTTATCACATGGTTGCCGAGGGTTGCGTTCATGAACGCCCCGGCCTCGACGTTGACCAGGAGGCGGTCGGCGGCACTAGAGAAGTTGTTGAGGAACAACGGCAGACTCGGCACACCGGAACAGGTCACGATGCTGCCCGCTGTAACGCATTCAGCCCAGGCTGCCGGGCTGATACCTACCAGGCACAGCAGGGCCGCGGCCGCAGCCACCGCGCGAACCCGTCCGACCAGGGCGCCAGCGCCTGCCGGTGTCTTTCCCCCGGAAATCCTGACGGTGCTTTTCGCGGAATTCTTGCCGGCTCGCGCCGTTTCCGGTGCAGCCACCCAGGTACCCAGGGCGGCATTCCAAATGGATCGATAGCTATGGTTCACAGCGCAGTCCCTCAGTAGCGGCGAGTTCGGCTGAACAAGTCGTTTGAATTAATTGGTAACTTTATTTACCAAATTAATCTACTGAATCGCGCCCCATCTTGCTATCACTGGAAACAGCTAATCTTCATTGCCGGTAGATCGACAAACCCCTCAATGCTATCAATTGAATAGCGAACGCCTGGGTCTATGGCAACCGCTCATGAGTGGCTGCCAAGGACTGCAGGCAGCCCCTATTGCGGCACCAGCCCTGCGGCCTTGACCAGCTCCGCATGCAGCGCGATCTCCTGGGCGATGGTCTGCTGGAACTGCTCGGGCGTGGTGGGCGCCATGTCCATGCCGATGTCATGCAGCTGCTTTTTCACGTCCTCGCTTTGCAGAACAGCGTGCACCTGGCGGTTGAGCTGGTCGACCAGGGGGCGCGGCGTGCCCGCCGGGGCCAGCAGGCCTATCCAGGTCTGCATGACCATGTTCGGGATGCCCGCTTCACGCATCGTGGGCACGTCGGCGATGAGCGCCGAGCGCTTGTCGCTCTTGACATCCTCCCCCACCTTGGCCTTCGGCCACCGCTTGCGCGGGAAGGAGGGGGATTCCTACTGCGCTATGCATGAACTGCGTCTTGCATAGCCGCTTCGGCGGGTTCCTGCTTCACCGAGGCGGGTTGCGCCGCGGTCTTGCGACTGCGGCCAGAGCCGTCCTCTCCACAGGCTAATAAGCGCTGTCCACGCTCTAGAATATTGACGGCACCCACCACATCGGCATGGGCCCTGTGGCCGCAGGCGACGCACAGGAATTGCTGCTGCGTGCGCCGGTTCTCCGGCGCAACATGGCTGCAGCAGGGGCAGGTCTGGCTGGTGTGGTGTGCGGCCACGGCCAGCAGCAGGCCGCCGCTCCAGTCCATCTTGTACGCTAACTGCCGCCTGAACTCTGCCCAACCCTGATCGAGAATGCAGCGGTTCAGGCCGGCTTTTTGCCGTACCCGCTTGCCGGGCTGTTCGCTACTGCCCTTCGCCGACCTGGACATGTTTTTTACCTGCAAATCCTCAATACAGACAAGCGCGTGGTTTTGGCTGATCGTCGTGGTGGTCTTGCGCAGGAAGTCCTTGCGGGCGTTGGCAATGGCAGTGTGAATCTTTTGAACTTTGGCCTTTTGCTTCCTCCAGTGGTTGCTGAATCTGACCTTGCGCGCCATGCGCCGCTGGTAACGCGCAAGGCGTAGCTGGTGTTTCTTGAAACCGTTGAGCGGCGCAATGAAACTGCCATCGCTCAGGGTGGCGAAACGCGCAATGCCGACATCGATGCCGATGGCCGTGGTGGCAGTGGGCACCGGGTGGGGCAACGCCCGCTCAGTCTGAATGCTGGCATACCACTTGCCTCCGGACTCGCTGAAGGTGATGTCCCTTGCCGCGCCAGCAATGTCTCGGCTGTTGCGATATCGCATCCAGCCGAGCTTGGGTAATTTGATGCTGCTGTTGGCCTGGTCGATCTCGAATTGCTTGGGGTCAGGGTAACGGAAGCTTTCGCCACGCCCTTTGCGCTTGAAACGCGGAAAATCTGCGCGCTTGGCAAAGAAGTTCTGGAAGGCCCGCTCCAAGTCCTTGAGCGCATGCTGCAAGGGGTGGCACGGAGCCTCCTTGAGCCAGGGTGTTTCGCTGCTATGGCGCCAGTCGGTCAGGCGCTTGGTCATGGCGACATAGCCGATGAACTTCCCGCCAGCTTCGTGATTGGACTGTTGCAGTGCCAAAGCCTGGTTGTAGACGAATCGGCAAGATCCGGCAAAGCGGCGCATGTCGCGCTGCTGCGCCCCATTGGGCATCAGTTGGAATTTGAAGGCCTGCAGGCGCTGCATACTGGGATTTTATCCAGCCCATGCGAGTGGCTCCATGGGAAACCCCAGCTCCAGGACGGCTTTGCCGTCCACGCTCTTGACCCCGCCCTTAACGGCAGGGTTTGCCGCGCACTTGATCAGTGCCAGCGCGGTCAGCTTGCCGGATTTGAGGTAGGGCAGCGCCTCGGGCAGGGGCGCGAACAGCCACGGCCTACCCGGTCGCGCTGCAGAGCAAGGCGCTGACCATACGCCGCTATCTCGAGGCACAGAACGACTGGCTGTTCAAGGAGCCGCGCCGCTTCACCGAGACCAACTCGCTGCAACTGGTCAAGCAGTTGGCGCTGGGCGGCCAGCATGTGGTCTTCACCTCCGAACTGGACGTGGCGGCAGAGCTGGCAGCGGGCCAGCTGGTCTTCATCCCGGGGCGCGACCGCGGGGCCGAACCGCAGGAGATCACCGTGGCCGTGGATGCGACCAAGCCCATGGGGCCCATCGTGAAACTGGTCTCAGAGCGGCTGATCGCCGTGCTGCAGGACAGCCTGGCGGCGGCACGCGCCGCCGCCTGATCAGGCCTCAGGCCCGCTGCAGCTGCACCGCTGCGCGCGCCAGTGCCGTGATGCGTGCCCAGTCGCCCTGGGCCAGCGCATCGGCCGGCACCAGCCAGGAGCCGCCGACGCAGGCCACATTGCTCAAAGCCAGGAAGTCGGCCGCGTTGCCCGGCTGAATGCCGCCCGTGGGGCAGAACTGCACATCACCGAACGGGCCCTGCCAGGCCTTGAGCATGGCCAGGCCGCCGGCCTGCAGGGCCGGAAAGAACTTCAGTGCCTGCAAGCCATCGGCCTGGGCCATCATGATTTCGCTGCCGGTGGCCACGCCAGGCAGCAAAGGCAGACCCAGCGCCTTGCAGGCATCGCCCACGGCCGAGGTATAGCCGGGGCTCACGGCAAAGCGCGCGCCGGCGTTGGCGGCAGCCTGGGCGTCGGCGCTGCTGCGCACCGTGCCCGCGCCGACCACGGCTTCGGGCACTTCGCGGGCGATGGCTTCCATGCAGGCCAGGGCCTGGGGCGTGCGCAGTGTGACTTCCAGCATGCGGATGCCGCCGGCGACCAGGGCGCGCGCCATGGGCACGGCGTGTTGCACTTCGTGCAGCACGATGACGGGAATCACCGGCGCGTCGCGCATCACGTCCAGCGCCGTCAATGTTGTTGTGTTCACAGCCATGAGCAGGCTCCTTCTTCCGCGCTGAGCGCATTGCGCCGGAAACCGGCAAACAGTTCACGGCCAAAACCCAGGCCGTTGTCTTCGGCCAGTGCGGCTGGCATGGTGGCGGGCGTGCGCGCCTGCCACAGCGCCACATCGACCAGCACATCCAGCGTGCCGGTCACGGCATCCAGGCGCACGATGTCGCCGTCCTGCACGCGCGCCAGCGGGCCGCCGGCCTTGGCTTCGGGCGAGACATGGATGGCGGCGGGCACCTTGCCCGAAGCGCCGCTCATGCGGCCGTCGGTGACCAGCGCCACCTTGAAACCCTTGCCCTGCAGCACGGCCAGCGGCGGCGTGAGCTTGTGCAGCTCGGGCATGCCATTGGCCTGCGGGCCCTGCCAGCGCACGACGCAGACCACGTCGCGGTCGAGCTCGCCGGCCTGGAAAGCGTCCTGCAGCTCGGCCTGCGAGCCGAAGACGCGCGCCGGCGCCTCGATCACATGGCGGTCTTCGGGCACGGCCGAAACCTTGATCACGCTGCGCCCCAGGTTGCCGTGCAGCAGCTTGAGGCCGCCCGTGGCGCTGAACGGCGCGCTGGCCGGGCGCAGTACGTCGCTGTCCAGGCTGTCGCCGATCTCGGCCCAGCGCAGCTGATGCGTGGCGTCGCCCATGGGCAGGCGCGTGAATTCGCGGATGCCGCCGGGGCGCACGGTGAACACGTCCTCGTGCATCAGGCCGGCATCCAGCAGCTCGCGGATCACATAGCCCGGGCCGCCCGCGGCCTGGAACTGGTTCACGTCGGCGCTGCCGTTGGGGTAGACGCGGGCCAGCAAGGGCACGACGGCCGACAGTTCGGAGAAGTCGTTCCAGTCGATCTGAATGCCCGCGGCACGCGCCACTGCCACCCAGTGGATCAAGTGGTTGGTCGAGCCGCCCGTGGCCAGCAGCGCGACCATGGCGTTGACGATGGCGCGCTCGTCGACCACCAGGCCGATGGGTGCGCAACCGGGCTGCAGCACGCTGCGCGCGGCTTCGCGCGTCAGCTCCTGGCGCAGCGCCTGGCCGGGGTTGACGAAGGCCGTGCCGGGCACGTGCAAGCCCATGGCTTCGAGCAGCATCTGGTTGCTGTTGGCCGTGCCGTAGAAAGTGCAAGTGCCTTCGCCGTGGTAGGCCGCGGATTCGGCGGCCATCAACTCGGTACGGCCGACCAGGCCCTGGGCCGCCTGCTCGCGCACCTTGGCCTTGGCGCTGTTGGACAGGCCGGAGGTCATGGGGCCCGCGGGCACGAACACCGTGGGCAGGTGGCCGAACTGCAGCGCGCCTATCAGCAGGCCGGGCACGATCTTGTCGCACACGCCCAGCAGCAGCGCCGCGTCGAACACGTCATGGCTCAGCGACACGGCCGTGGCCATGGCGATCACGTCGCGGCTGAACAGGCTCAGCTCCATGCCCGGCGTGCCCTGGGTCACGCCGTCGCACATGGCCGGCACGCCGCCGGCCACCTGGGCCGTGGCGCCGAGCTTGCGCGCCTCGTCCTTGATCAGATCTGGGTAGTGCTGCAGCGGCGCATGGGCCGAAAGCACGTCGTTATAGGCGGTGACGATGGCTATATTGCGTGCGCGCTCGGCGACGATGCGCAGCTTGTCGTTGCCCGGCAGGCCGGCGAAAGCGTGCGCCACGTTGGCGCAGCCCAGGCGCTGGGCGCCGGGCGGGCGCTGGGCCATGGTCTGCAGGCGTTGCAAATAGGCGCCGCGCTCTGTGGCGCTGCGCTCGCGGATGCGGCGCGTGACCGCTTCAACGGTGGCTTGGAGTGTCATGTCGGGTCTCCCGTCTCCCAGAAGTTGCGGCTTCGGGGAGGGGCTAATAAAGAGGAAGTCTGGCACAGCGATGCCGGTACGAGGGGTCACAAAAAGGCGGGCTCTGCCTTGAAACACCCTTCGACAAACTCAGGGCCAACGGCGGGCAAACGTTCGTCCTGAGCTTGTCGAAGGAAGCTGATCGAAAGGCGCTTTTGCGAAAAAACGCCCTGCGTCCAGCGCGGCGCGGTCCAGACCGGGGCCTGGACCGCGCCGCGCATGCCGGTTTACTTGGCGGCGCGGATCTTGGCCAGCTCGTCCTGGGTCTGCTTCCACAGATCCATGCCGACGTTGGTGGCCACGCTGGCGTTGACCTGGGTCAGCTTGTCGCGCATGCGGCCGGCTTCGACGGCCGACAGCTGGTTGATCTGCATGCCCTTGGTCTTGAGGTCGGCCAGGGCCTTGGTGGCTTCTTCGCGCGTGTCCTTGCGCTCGAAGTCACGGGCCTTCTTGGCGGCGTCCAGCAGCACCTTCTGCTCGTCCTTGCTCAGGCCGTCCCACCACTTCTTGCTCACCGAGACGATCCAGGGGCTGTAGACGTGGTTGGTGACCGTGAGGTACTTCTGCACTTCATAGAACTTGCTCGACACCACGGTGTTGAACGGGTTCTCCTGGCCGTCGACGGCCTTGGTTTCCAGCGCCGTGAACAGTTCCGAGAACGGCAGGGGCACGGCATTCGCGCCCAGGGCCTTGAAGCTGTCGAGGAAGACATTGTTCTGCATCACGCGCAGCTTGATGCCGTTCATGTCCTCCAGCTTGGTCACGGGGTGCTTGTTGTTGGTCAGGTTGCGGAAACCGTTTTCCCAGTACACCAGACCGACGATGCCCTTGGGCTCGAGCGTGGCCCGCACCTTGTCGCCCACGGGGCCGTCGAGCAGCGCGTCGGCTTCCCTTGTGTTGTTGATCAGGAAAGGCGTGTCCCACAGCGCCATCTGGGGCGCGATGCCGACCAGCGTGGCCGTGGAGCCGACCATCATTTCCTGGGCGCCGCCGATCAGCGCCTGCTGCATCTGCGTGTCCGAACCCAGCGAAGCGTTGCCGATGGCGCGCACCTTCATCTTGCCGCCCGTGGCTTTTTCCACTTCCTTGGCGAACAGGCGCACGGCGCGGCCCTGGTTGGAGTCATCCACCAGGCCGTAGCCGAAACGCACGATGCGCGGCTTGAAGTCCTGGGCCTGCACGGCGCCTGCGGCCACCAACGCGGCCAGCGTGCCGACCAAAGCAAATTTGAAACGCATGATTATCTCCTCGGGTTGTTGTAGGGAGCGCTCTGCTCCGGTTCGACGAAAAAACTCAGGGTGGATGCCATCAATGCATCCATTGCAGCGGCGCGAGCACGATCTGCGGGAAGATCACCAGCAGCACGGCCAGAAACACATAGGCCAGCAGGAAAGGCGTCGTGCCCTTGATGACGGTTTCCATGCGCAGCTTGCCCACGCCCGCCACCACGTTCTGCACCGTGCCCACGGGCGGCGTGATCAGCCCGATACAGCCCACGTAGATGAACATGAAGCCGAAGTACACCGGATCGATGCCTGCCTTGACGGCCAGCGGTGCGCACACCGGGCCGAAGATCAGGATGGTGGGCGTCAAGTCCATGGCCGTGCCCACGACCAGCAGGAAGACCATCATCAGCGCCATGAACAGCATGGGATTGCCCAGCAGGCCCGAGAAGCTGTCGGCCAGCATATTGGGCAGGTCGGCCAGCGTGATCATGTAGGCCGTCACCGTGGCGGCGCCGCACAGGAACATCACCACGGCCGTGGTCTTGGCCGCGGCCAGGAACACGCCATACAGGCGGCTCCAGGTCATTTCGCGGTAGATCACCATGGACACGAACAGCGCATAGACGGCGGCCACCACGGCCGCTTCGGTGGGGGTGAACACCCCGCCCTTCAAGCCGCCCAGGATGATGACCGGCATCATCAGCGCCCAGAAGCTCTTGGCCAGCGTCTTGATGCGCGTGCCCCAGGGCATGCGATCGCCGCTTTGCAGCTGGTACTTGCGCGCGATGGTCCACCAGGCCCCGATCAGGAAAATGCCCATGATCAGGCCGGGCACGATGCCCGACAGGAACAGCTTGCTGATCGAGGTATTGGTCGTCACGCCATAGATCACGAAAGGCATGGACGGCGGAATGATGGGGGCGATGATGCCGCCCGAAGCCAGCAGCCCGGAGCTGTAGCTGTCGGGGTACTTCTGGTCGCGCATCATGGGCAGCAGGATGGTGGCCAGCGCGGCGGTGTCGGCGATCGCCGAGCCGCTCATGGACGCCAGCAGCACGGCCGCGCCAATGGTCACGAAGCCCAGGCCGCCGCGGATATGGCCGACGAAAGCGCTGGCCAGGTCGATGATGCGCCGCGACAGGCCGCCGGCGTTCATCAGCTCACCGGCCAGAATGAAGAAGGGCACGGCCAGCAGCGGAAAGTTGTCGAAACCCGCCTGCAGGTTCTGCGCCAGCAGCTGGGTGTCGAAGAAGTCCAGGTGCCACATCAGGGCCACGCCGGTCAGCACCAGCGACTGGGCAATCGGCATGCCGATCACCATGCCGCCGATCAGCACGAACAGGAAAATGAAAGTCACGAGCATGCTGTCAGCTCCTTATTCGATATCGAGAACAGAGCCGTCATGCGAGGGCTCGGGGGCACCGCGGCGCAGATCGCGCAGTGCCACCACCAGCATGCCCACGGCCAGCACCAGGGTCGCTGCCGCGCCCAGCGCCAAGGGATAGCCCAGCACCGTGCTGTAGCTGGCCATGCCGGCCTGCACCTGGGCCCAGGAGCCCCACAGCAGCAGCAACATGCACACCACCACCAGCGCCTGCGTCAGCCAGAACAGCAGCTTGCGCACCGGGGGGCTGACACGCGAGGTCACCATGTCGAAGCCCAGGTGGCTGCACTCATAGGCCGCCACGATGGAGCCTATGGCCACCAGCCAGACAAACAGCAGGCGCGAGATTTCTTCATACGAGACCATGCTGGTGTTGAACACATAGCGCAGCACGACGTTGACAAACACCGCCACCACCATGCCGGCCAGGGCCAGCACCATGAACAGCTCGGCCACGCGCTGCAGGCGCGGCTTGGGCTTTTGGGTTTCTGAACTCATGGGAGATTCTTTCTGAGAGATAAACGGTTCATGGCTGGGCAGGAGCCAGCCAGGTATTCACACGGCGCACGATCTGCGCCAGCGCCAGCGTGGCGTCGACGCCGAGCACGCTGGCCTCGCCTTCGGGGCGCTCCAGCGTGGCGAACTGGTTGGCCACCAGATCGGGCGAGAAGAAATGCCCGGGCCGCGCCTGCACGCGCTGCAAGGCCGTGGCGTAGTCCAGATCGAGGAACACAAAACCCAAAGCGCCTGGCGGCTGTGCCTGGCGCAGGCGGTCGCGGTACTTGCGCTTCAAGGCCGAGCAGGTCAGCACGATGCCCGCGCCCGGCCTGGCCGTGGCCAGGATGTCCGACAGGTGCGCCAGCCAGCTGCCGCGGTCCTCGTCGGTGAGGGCAATGCCGGCCTGCATCTTGCGCACGCTTTCGGCCGAGTGGTAGGCGTCGCCTTCGTGCAGCGTCCAGCCCAGCGATGCGGCCAGCATCTGCGCCACGCTGGACTTGCCACAGCCGGAAACGCCCATCACCACCAGGGCCTGGGGCGGCAGCGTGGGCGGCTGCGCGGGAGGGATTGGGGCTTGGATAGCGCTATCCATGATGATCATAAAAAAACGAGGTCATGATTCCTCGTACAGAATAATTTGCGACGGATTATCGCGGGAAAATAGCCATGCTTTCAGGCTCGGATAGCGCTATCATAGAATTTTCATTTTCCCCCAGTCATCAGGACAAACCCTTGACAGAAGTACCGCGTCGTGCACGCCGCTCCAGCGGCCGTACCACCCTCGCCGACGTCGCCCGACTCGCGGGCGTCAGTCCCATCACGGTCTCCCGGGCCTTGCGCAGCGAGCGCAGCGTCGACCCCCAGCTGGTGCAAAGAGTGCAGCTGGCCGTGGACGAATTGGGCTACGTGCCCGACCCCGCGGCACGCGCGCTGGCCTCGCAAAAAAGCACGCAGGTGCTGGTGCTGGTGCCGCTTCTGTCCAACACCTTGTTCGTCGACCTGCTCGAAGCCGTGCACCGCACGCTGTTTCCCGAAGGCTTCCAGCCGCTGATAGGCGTGACGCATTACGACAGCGCCGAGGAAGAACTGCTGCTGCGCACCTACCTGCCGCACCGCCCCGCCGGCCTGCTGGTCACGGGCTTCGACCGCAGCGAGACCGCGCGCCAGCTGATCGCCAAGAGCGGCGTGCCCTGCGTGCACCTGATGGAAACCAGCACGGCGCCGGGCGTGGCCTGCGTGGGCTTT
>JAMNYN010000481.1 GCA_023622805.1 Pseudomonadota bacterium
TCCGAGCTCGCGGCCCACGATCTGGGCGGCGCCGCCATCCGGGCCGCTGTCGCGCGCGCGGGCATCGCGCCGGAGAAGGTGGATGAAGTGCTGTTCGGCAATTGTCTGATGGCCGGTCAGGGCCAGGCGCCCGCGCGCCAGGCCGGTTTCAAGGGCGGATTGCCGCAAAGCACCGGCGCCGTGACGCTGTCCAAGATGTGCGGCGCGGGCATGGAAGCCACGCTGCTGGCGCATGACCAGTTGGTGGCCGGCAGCCGCGATGTGATGGTTGCCGGCGGTATGGAGAGCATGACCAACGCGCCTTACCTGCTGAAGAAGGGCCGCGGCGGCTACCGCATGGGCCACGACAAGATTTTCGACCACATGATGCTCGACGGTCTGGAAGACGCTTACGAGGCAGGCCGCTCCATGGGCACGTTTGGCGAAGACTGCGCCGCCAAGTACCAGTTCACGCGCGAGCAGCAGGATGCTTTTGCCACGGCCAGCGTGCAGCGAGCCCAGGCGGCCACGCAAAGCGGGGCGTTCACTGCCGAAATCACGCCGGTCACGGTCTCCACGCGCAAGGGCGACGTGGTGGTGAGCGTGGACGAAGGCCCGGCCAAGGCGCGACTGGACAAGATCGCCAGCCTCAAGCCGGCGTTCAAGAAGGACGGCACCATCACGGCGGCGTCGAGTTCGAGCATCAATGACGGCGCGGCCGCGCTGGTGCTGATGCGCGAATCCACGGCCAAGGAACTGGGCTGCAAGCCGCTGGCGCGCATCGTCTCGCATGCGAGCTTTGCGCAGGCGCCTGAATGGTTCACCACGGCGCCGGTGGGTGCCACGCAGAAGGCGCTGAAAAAGGCAGGCTGGACGGCGGCGGACGTGGACCTGTGGGAAATCAACGAAGCGTTTGCCGTGGTGCCCATGGCGCTGATGGCGGAGCTGGGCGTGTCGCATGACATCGTCAACGTCAACGGCGGAGCCTGCGCTCTGGGCCATCCGATTGGCGCCAGCGGTGCGCGCATTCTGGTCACGCTGCTGCATGCCTTGCAGGCCCGCGGCAAGAAGCGCGGCCTGGCCACGCTGTGCATTGGCGGTGGTGAAGCCACGGCCATGGCCATCGAACTGGTTTAAGCGGTCCACAGGCCTGCGAACCGCAGGCCGCGACAGACAAAGGAGGCCCCGTGATCACTTCCGAGGAGCAGCTGCGAGCGCTTTACAACGCGCCAGCGGAAAGGGCCTTGCTCAAGCAGCAGGCCGAGCTGGACCGCTATTGCCTGCGCTTCATTGCGCTGTCGCCGTTGTGCATACTGTCCACCGGCGGCGGTGCGGGGATGCTGCTCGATGCTTCGCCGCGCGGCGGGCGCCCGGGCTTCGTCAAGGCGCCCGACAAGCACCGTCTGTTGCTGCCCGATGCGGGTGGCAACAATCGGCTCGACAGCCTGAGCAATCTGCTGCAGGACCCGCGCATAGGCCTGTTGTTCATGGTGCCGGGCTTTGATGAAACGCTGCGCGTCAACGGCACGGCGCGGCTGCGCGACGAGCCGCATTACACGGCGCTGTTTCGCAGCGAGGCCGCACGCACCCGGCTGGTGATCGAAGTGACGGTGCAGGAAGCCTATTTGCATTGCGCCAAGGCGCTGATGCGCGCGCGTCTGTGGACGCCAGAGGCGCAGGTGCCGCGCACGTCCATGCCGGGCATGAACCAGATGGTGCATGCGCAAGTGGGTTTGGCGGCACCGGCCGAGCCACAGGAAGTGATGCGTGCGCGCTATGCCCACCAGATTGCGCAGGAGCAGGGCGGCGAGCTGCTGGGCTGAGCGCAGCAAACGATTTTTGGACGAGCAAAGGAGCGCGTTATGGCGCAAGTATTGGTGATTGGCGCGTCGCGCGGCATTGGCCGCGAATTGGCGCAGCAGTACATAGACAACGGCGACCGCGTGATCGCGACGGTGCGCCGTGCCGAAGACAAAGAGGAGCTGCTGGCGCTGGGCGCGACCGCGGTGCATCTGGTCGACGTGGGCTTGACGCAGTCGGTCAGCGGCCTGGCCTGGATGCTCGATGGCGAGAAGATCGACTACGCCTGGTATGTGGCCGGCGTGCTGGACCATCAGCGCTCGACCAATCCGCCCACGCAGCTGGAGTTTGACCGCGTCATGCACACCAATGTGCTGGGCGCGATGCAGGTGCTGCCCCAGGTGGCGCCGATGGTCGAAGCGGCGGGCGGCAAGTTCGCCTTTATTTCGAGCAGCATGGCGCAGATCGGCCATGTGGACGACGATCATTCCTGGCTGTACCGCTGCAGCAAGGCGGCGCTCAACATGGCCGTGGCCGCAGCCAGCCATGGCTGGCCGGGCGTTTTGCTGCTGACCATGGACCCGGGCTGGGTGCGCACCGCGATGGGCGGCAGCGATGCGCCGCTGTCGGTGGCGGAAAGCGTGCAAGGCATGCGCGCCACGCTGGCGGGTGCCAGTGCCGCCGACCGTGGTCGCTTGCTGCACCACGACGGGCGCCGGGCCGACAGCTGGTGATTGCAGGAATGGAGGCCCAAGGCCTCTGGATAAAAAACAAACGGAGACAAACAACATGCTGCTGACCCCCGACCAGGAAATGATCCGCGATGCGGTGCGCGATTTCGCGCGCCAGGAAATCTGGCCCCATGCCGCGCGCTGGGACAAGGAACACCACTTTCCCAAGGACGTGCACCGCGGCCTGGCCGCCCTCGGCGCCTACGGCATTTGCGTGCCCGAGGCCTATGGCGGCGCGGGGCTGGATACGCTGAGCCTGGCGCTGGTGCTGGAGGAAATCGCGGCCGGTGACGGCGGCGTCAGCACCACGATCAGCGTGACCAACTGCCCGGTGAACGCCATCTTGATGCGCTACGGCAGCGAAGCGCAAAAGCAGCAGTGGCTGGTACCCCTGGCGCGTGGCGAGATGCTGGGCGCGTTCTGCCTGACCGAGCCGCATGCGGGCTCGGACGCTTCGTCGCTGCGCACCATGGCGCGCAAGGTGGGTGACGACTATGTGATCGATGGCGACAAGCAGTTCATCACCAGCGGCAAGCATGGCGATCTGGCCATCGTCATCGCCGTGACGGACGCGGCGGCCGGCAAGAAAGGCATGAGCGCGTTCATCGTGCCGACCAGCGCGCCCGGCTATGTCGTCGCGCGCCTGGAAGACAAGCTGGGTCAGCACAGCAGCGACACGGCCCAGATCCGCCTGGAAGGCTGCCGGATTCCGGCCGCGAATCGGCTGGGCGAAGAGGGCGAAGGCTACAAGATTGCGCTGTCGGCGCTGGAAGGCGGGCGCATAGGCATCGCCGCGCAAAGCCTGGGCATGGCGCGCAGTGCGTTCGAAGTGGCCGTGCAGTACGCCAAGGAGCGCGAAAGCTTCGGCCAGGCGATCATCCAGCACCAGGCCGTGGGCTTCAGGCTGGCCGAATGCGCGACCCAACTGGAGGCGGCGCGCCAGCTGATCTGGCATGCGGCCAGTCTGCGCGACGCAGGCCGTCCCTGCTTGCAGGAAGCGGCAATGGCCAAGCTGTTTGCCAGCGAAATGGCAGAGCGGGTGTGCAGCGCGGCCATCCAGACCCTGGGCGGCTATGGCGTGGTCAGCGACTTTCCGGTCGAGCGCATCTACCGCGATGTGCGCGTGTGCCAGATCTACGAAGGCACGAGCGACGTGCAGAAAATCATCATCCAGCGCGCGCTGGCGTGATCAGGGGACCGTACGGCGCAACACGATGGTGATGTGGCCGTCGGTCTCCAGCGTGGCGCGCTCGACTTCGTGCAGCGCCAGGCAGCCACCGGCGCGCAAGGCGGCGGTGAGGTCGTCGTGGGTGATCAATTCCTGGCGCATCAGCGGCCGGTTGACCTGACCGCGGTCGATCAGCACCTGTGCCTCGCCGTCGATGAGGCGCCCCAGGTGTGGAAAGTGAAAGCTCAGCCGCGACAGCAGTATGTGGCAGACGATCAAGGTGGTGGCCAGGATCAGCCCCCCCAGCAGCGAGTTGTCGCCGGCATTCATCGCGTTCTGCACGGCGTTCGACAGGATCAGCAGCAGGATCAGGTCGAAGGGCGCGTACTGGGCGGTCTGGCGCTTGCCCGTGAGGCGCAGAAAGACCAGCAGGAACAGGTAGACCACCACTCCGCGCAACACAAACTCCCACCAGGGCACCGATAACACCAGCATGTCGCACTCCTTGTAGTGCCGTCCACTATGCCGCTAGCCGGGCGGCTTGTCACGGCCGATGTCATGGAGTCGTCACGGGAGCTGCATAGCATCGGTTGCATACAGCCTGCAGCCATGCTGGCGGCAGGGCACCGAGAACTCACCATCCATGGGGCACCAAATACTGGCTATGGGCGTATTCCTCGCGCTGGCGGTCGGTGTGGCAGGTAGTCCCGCGACAGCGGCGGAGATCGACGATCCGCACCCACTGCCCATACCTTCTGCTGCCACCGTGAATCAACCCGTGCATTCCGCCGTTCATCTCGATATTCGGGCACAGCCATTGGCCGATGCGCTGGAACAATTCGGCGTGCGCACCGGATTGCCGGTGATTTTCGATGCGGCCCTGATGGAAGGGCGGCGATCGACGGCGGTGCTCGGCGAGCAAAGGCCCATGCAGGCCTTACAAACCATGCTTTCCGGTACCGGGCTGGTGGCGCAATACGCACGCCCAGGCCGCACCGATGCCGTGGTCGTGCTGCCCGCGCCCGCAGCACGCGAGCCGGAGGTGGCAGCAGCGCCGGCGGCCGCGCCCGCGGGGCTGGTGCACCGCCGCTACGACGGCCTGGTGCAGACGCGCATTCGCGAAACGTTCTGCGCACGGCCGCTGCTCGCGCGCGGCGCCTGGCGGGCCGCGGTGCAATTCCACATCGACGCGGCAGGGCATGTCCAGGGGCCGCGCCTGCTGGACAGCAGCGGCGATCGCGGCCGCGATGCGGCGATCACCGAAGCGCTGGCCGGCCTGCATCTGGACTGGGCGCCGCCTTCGACCATGGCCCAGCCGGTGACCCTGCTGATTCAGCCCCGAGGCGCGAGCCTGTGCGCCAACGCGCCCTGACCGGTCAAGGAAACACGCCGTGCCAGAGACCGCCATTCCTGCCCTGCGCGACTTTCTCGTCACGCGCTATGCCGATCTGCGGCGCACCTTGGCGCGGCGGCTGGGGAGCTCGGACCTGGCGAGCGAGGCCTTGCAGGACACCTGGCTGCGCCTGGAAAGCCGTGAAGACATCGATGGCGTGCGCGACCCGTTTTCCTATCTGCTGCGCACCGCCGTGAACGTGGCCTATGACCAGCAGCGCAGCCAGAGCCGGCTGGTGAGTGCCAGTGAAATCGAGGATCTTTTCGATGAAGCCATGGACACTGCGCCCGGGCCGGCACAGCAGGCCGAGGACCGGTCCGAGCTCGCGGCCCTGCAGGCCGCGCTGGACCAGCTGCCCGAGCGCAGGCGCCGCATTCTGATGCTGGTGCGCTGGGAGCAGATGCCGCAGCGCGAAGTGGCCGACCGCCTGGGTGTGTCGCTGCGCACCGTAGAACAGGATTTGAAGAAGGCGCACGATTTCTGCATGGCCCGCATGCAGCGCGGCAGCGCCACTGACAGGAACCCGCCATGAGCGCGAGATTGCGGTTTTGCGCCGCCCCATCCGTCTTGTATTCAGAGGGCCAGTGCAAGACCTGCGCCTGTATTGAATGATCATGGGGGTTGCCACTATGGGCCGAGACGGTTCTATGCCATCCAGGGACGCAGCGCGCGCACAGCGCGAGGCGGGCGCCTGGCTGCGCCGGCTGCAGTCGGGCGCCGCGACGGAGTTGGACCTGCAGGGCTTCAGGCGCTGGCGTGCCGCCCACCCTGCGCATGGCGAAGCCTTTGCCAGGGTGCGCCACCAGTGGAATCTGATGCCCGAAGCTATGGCCGCCCGCCCAGAGCGTGAAATGGCCGTGGCGCGTGTGCCGCAGCGCAGCCTGCCGCGGCGCGTGTTCCTGCTCGGCACGGCCGTGAGCGCCGCGGGTGCGGCCGCGGCCGCCGTGGCGGTGCATCCGCCGCTGGCGCTGTGGCCGTCGATAGGCGAACTGCAGGCCGACTACCGCACCGCCACCGGCGAGCAGCGCAGGCTGGCGCTGGCCGCGGGCGTTGCGCTGCAACTCAATACCCAGACCGCGATGAGCCGGCTGGACGACGGACCCGAGCCCGGCATGCGCCTGGTGCGCGGCGAAGTCGCGGTCGATCTGCGGCAGGCGCGCGCGCCGTTCGCACTGGTGGCCGGCCCGGGGCGCGTGTTGGCGCAGGATGCGCAGTTCGAAGTCCGCCATCTCGACGACGGCAGCTGCGTGACCTGCATCACGGGCCGGCTGCAGGTGGCGCACGCCGCCGGCACGCGCGAGCTGCTCGCGGGCCAGCAGTTGCGCTATGGCGATCGGGGGTTCGAGCCCGTCAGGACCGTGGACACGGCGCAGTGGTCGGCCTGGCGCACAGGCCTGCTGATCTTCCGGCATACGCCGCTGGCCCAGGTCATCGCGGAAATCAACCGCTACCGGCCCGGCAAGGTGTTGCTGTGGGCCACGCACCTGCGCGAGCGTGAAGTCAGCGGCCGTTTCACGCTGGCATCGCTGGACACGGTGCTGCTGCAGATCGAACGCTCCTACTCCCTGCAGGCGCGCAGCCTGCCCGGCGGCGTACTCATCCTGCGCTGATGCGGGCGCGCCGCAGTGCGCCGTTTATGACAGAAATGACGAAAGAAAGACTAGTGGGTTTGGGTTCGCGGATCCGTCTTCTCAGCAAGAGGAAGAGGTAGCAGCAGCATGGGGGCTGCGCGCCGACGCCTGTGCATTCAATCGAACCATTGCTGGGGATCAGATGACCAAATCGCCGCGCGACCGCCAACGCTTTCTCGACTCCTGCGCACCTTCGCATTTCTCGCCACTGGCACATGCCGTGGCCTTGCTGCTGGCCACCACGGCCGGTGTCGCGCAGGCTCAGCAGGCTTTCAGCCCCGGCTGGTTTGCGGCCAAGAGCGGAGTGCAGGCCAGTGCCGCGCTGACGGGCAAGCTGCCCAACGGCCTGCCCGCCAACCCCTTGCTCACGCCCCAGGGCCAGAGCGCAGCGGCGCGCGCCGAGCTGGCCCAGTCGCTGGCCAACCTGGGTCGCACGGCCCAGGGCATTGCCGCGCTGCAAGCCGCCCAGGCCAGTGCGCGCGCCGCCGCGCTGGCCGCGGCCTCGGGCATCCCCGACGGCCTGGGCGAAGGCGGCCTGAAGGTCGACACCAACAGCCTGACCGCGGGCTGGATCAACGCCAACGCACCGACGCAGAACGTGGCCAACGGCCAGACCACGGTCAACGTCCAGCAGACCGCGGACAAGGCCATTCTCAACTGGGAAACCTTCAACGTCGGCAAGAACACCACGCTCGATGTGAACCAGCAGGCCCACTGGTCGCTGCTCAATCGCGTGAACGACCCGCAAGCCAGGCCCAGCCAGGTCCAGGGCCAGATCAAGGCCGACGGCACGGTGCTGGTCGTCAACCGCAACGGCATCATCTTCAGCGGCAGCAGCCAGGTGCAGACGCGCAACCTGGTCGCGACGGCCGTGGGCATGTCGGATGCGCAATTCAAGAAGGGGCTGTACAGCGAGGCCCAGGGCGCGGCCCATATCCCGACCTTCGCCAACGACCTGGCCACCACGGCCAGCAGCTTCAGCCATGGCGCGGCCACGGGCGACGTGGTGGTCGAAGCCGGCGCGCGCCTGCAGACGCACAAGCCCGCCAGTGTGACCGAAGGCGGCGGCTACGTACTGCTGCTCGGACGCGAAGCACGCAACGCGGGCGAGATCATCACGTCGTCCGGCCAGACCGTGCTGGGCGCGGGCGATGCCTTCGTCATCCGCCGCGGCCAGGCCACCGATGCGAATCAGAATTCCAGCACCCGCGGCAATCTGGTCAGCGCGCTGAGCCAGACCGGCTCGGCCGCGGGCCTGGCCGTCAATACCGGCCTGATCCAGGCCACCACGGGCGATGTCACGCTCACCGGCCACGATGTGCGACAGCAGGGCGTGGCGGTAGCGACGACCTCCGTGCATGCGCGCGGCACCGTGCATTTGAGCAACCCCGCGGGCGATACCGAAGGCCGCGTGGCGCTTGATGCGGCCAGCATCACGGCCGTGCTGCTCGACGAAACGGCCGCCACCGCGCTGGACGCGCAGCGCGCGGCGCTGATCAAGGATTCGGACAAGGCGGGCGATGGCGTGACCCACAGGCGCGACCAGTCGCTGGTGCTGATCGACAGTGCCGGCCAGGTCGACTTCCGCGGCGATTCGCTGACCCTGGCCACGGGCGGCCAGGTGCTGGTCAAGGCCGCGCGCAGCGACGTGGCCGGCGGCGCGATCCTCGACGTCTCGGGATCGGTGGGCGTGCGCGTGGCGATGGAGAGCAACAATGTGCTGATCAACGCGCAGGGCAACGAGCAGCGCGACGCACCGGTGAACCGCGACGACAAGAGTCTCAACAGCAAGAACATCTGGGTCGACCGGCGCAGCCTGGTGTTCGTGCCGGCGGGCACCAACGGCTACGCCACCGACCGCTGGTACACCGCGGGCGGCCTGCTCGAAGTCGGCGGCTATCTGGGAACCACGGGCCACGGCGTGGGCGAGTGGATGGCGCAGGGGGGGACGGTGCAGTTCGCGGGCGGTGATGTGGTCACGCACGCGGGCAGCCTGATCAATCTGGCTGGCGGCGCGCTGGACGTGCAGACCGGCTATGTGAACCAGACCTATCTGAGGGGCGCGGACGGACGCATCTACAACGCGTCGAATGCGCCCGGAGACCTGCGCTACACCGGTCTCTACCAGGGCTTCGAGTCGGCGCATGCGCGCTGGGGGGTGACCGAGACCTTCGCCAACCCGCTGATCGCCCCGGGGCGTCAGCTAGAAAACGGCTATACCGTGGGCCGCGACGCGGGAAAACTGGTGGTCGCGACGCAGAGCGCGACGCTGGAAGGCCGGCTGGACACGACGGTATACCAGGGCCCGCGCCAGACCAAGGCGCGCGACACGGCGCTCGATGGCTATCAGCAGGCACAGACGGCCGTGGCCCAGCGCGGGCAATTGATCGTCGGCCAGTGGCAGCCGATCTATGACGCCGGCAGCGGCATTCTGCGCTACAGCCCGGGCGCCGTGGTCAACGAAATCGTCATCGGCGCGGCGCAGGCGACCGAGGGACGCATCGTGCTCGATGCCGGCTGGCTGGGCGCGCAGCAGCTGGGCGCGCTGCACGCCTACGCGCTCGGCGGCATCACGGTCAACGATGCGGTCACGGTGGCGCAGGGCGGCAGCATCGCGCTGCATGCCACGCAGGTGGACGTGAATGCGGATCTCACGGCGCGCGGCGGCAGCATTGCCCTGGGCAATCTGGTCGAGCGTTTCGCGAGCGCGAGCCTGGGCTGGCAGAGCGGCCTGATCGCGCCGACCGCCCCGTCGGGCTTCACCCCGCAGACCACGGTGGCCGGCGGCGCCAGGCTCGATGCGCGCGGTGTCTGGAGCAATCTGGAATGGGACGACGCGGACAGCAGAGAGCTGCCCTCTCTCCACGGCGGCCGCATCTAACTGCGCAGCAGCGGCGATGTGAAGATCTCGGC
>JAMNYN010000565.1 GCA_023622805.1 Pseudomonadota bacterium
TGGATGGCACTGGCGCGGGGCATCAAGCCGCTGCACCAGCTGGAGGAGCGCATCCGTGCGCGCAAGCCCGACGACCTGTCGCCGCTCAACATCCAGGCCGTGCCGCAGGAGGTGGCGCCGCTGGTGGATGCGGTCAATGATTTGCTGGGCCGGCTCAACGTCTCGCTGGCCACGCAAAAACGCTTTCTGGCCGATGCGGCCCACCAGCTCAAGACACCGCTGGCGGGTCTGCGCATGCAGGCCGATCTGGCCCAGCGTGAAGGCACGAGCACGCAGGAGCTCAAGCGCTCGCTGCAGCAGATAGGCCGCGCGAGCATGCGCGCCAGCCACGCGGTCGACCAGCTGCTGGCCTTGGCGCGGGTCGAAGGCACGGGGGCCGGCATGCTCAAGCAGCCCTGCGATCTGGCAAGGCTGGTGATCGATGTGGTGCGCGACTCGGTGCCGCGGGCCCTGGACAAGCGGGTGGACCTGGGCTACGACGGCGCCGAGCCCGGTGCCCCCGGGGTCTGGATGGATGGCAACCCTACGCTGCTCACGGAGCTGGTGCGCAATCTGGTGGACAACGCCATCAACTACACGCCCTCGTCGCTGGAGCAGCCTGGCGTGGTGACCGTGCGCTTGCTGACCGACACTTTTGGCCGGGTGCTGCTGCTGCAGGTCGAAGACACCGGTCCGGGCGTGCCCGAGGCCGAACGCGCGCTGGTCTTCCAGCCGTTTTACCGTGCGCTGGGCACGCAGGCCGATGGTTCGGGCCTGGGCCTGCCCATCGTGATGGAGATTGCGCGCCACCATGGTGCAAGGGTGACGCTGGAAGCCGCGCGCCCCCAGCAGGTGCCCACGGGCGCACGCTTCAGCGTGCAGTTCGCGGCGCGCGCGGCGCCGCCCGCGCGTTCCGCGGCCCTTTGAGCCGGGCCGCGGCGGATCAGGTCGGCAGGTCGGTGGCGCTGGCCTGGGAGGCGGCGACCATGGCCGCGCTGGACTGTGCCGCTGTTTCCAGCAGCCAGCTGCGAAAGGAGCTCAAGGCGCCATGGTGGGTGCGGCCTTCGGGGTAGCAGAACCAGTAGCCCAGATGGCTGGTGTAGCCGTGGCCGGGCAAAGGCTCGGTGACCAGGCCCGAAGCGATTTCGTCCTGCACCAGGCAGCGCGGCACCAGCGCCACGCCCATGCCGGCCATGACCGCGCGGATGATGCTCTGGAACTGGTCGAACTGCGGGCCGTCAAGCGCGCGCATCCCGCTCACGCCCTGGGCCTGGCTCCATTGCGCCCAGGCATCGGGAATGGTCACATGGCGCAGTCGCGTGCAGGCGATCAGATCCTGGGGCGTGTGTATGGCGGGTGCGCCGGGGCTGCCGTGGGGCGGTGCAATCAGCGCTACCTGCTGGCCGACCAGGTAGTGTGCGCGCGCACCCGGCCAGTGGCCGTCGCCAAACAGGATGGAGCTGTCCAGAGTCGGGCTCTTGAAGTCATAGCCTTCGACATAGGGCACGAAGTGCAGCGTGACCTGCGGCTCGCGCTGCTGAAACTGCGGCAGCAGCGGTATCAGCCACTTGGCGCCAAAGGTGGGCAGTACCGACAGGTAGAGCGCACCGCTGCGGTCATCGCTGGTGATCAGCTCCAGCGTCGCGGCTTCGAGCTGGGACAGCAGCATGCGCACGGCGCGCTCGTAGCGCTCGCCTGCCGGAGTCAGCGTCAGGCGCTTGCGGCTGCGCTCGAAAAGCGTCACGCCCACCCATTTTTCGAGCTCCTGTATCTGCTTGCTGACCGCACTTTGCGTCAGATACAGCGCTTCCGCGGCGCGCGAAACGCCACCGAAACGCACGACGGTGGAGAAAGCCCGCAACAGATGAATGGGGGGATTGAGGCGGCGCAGGCTGGACATGGAAGCGAAATCACCCGGTGTGACAAGGGATGCCTATAAGGCTTGTAAGTATTCCTATTTGGAATAATAACAGGCATAGGTATTGCTTTGTCTACGGTTCGAATTCCGTTAATCTTTCTCTTCAATAAGGAAACCACCATGCAACGTCGCCAATTTATTGCCTCCATCGCAGCCACGACTGTCGTTCCAGGAATGTCTTTTGCGCAGGACAATAGTCGGCCTCTGCGCATCGTCGTGCCTTTCCCTCCGGGCGGCTCCACCGACATGGTGGTGCGCAACCTGCAGGATGTGCTGGGTCGCCTGTTGAACCAGCCCGTGGTGGTGGAAAACCGCGCTGGCGCCGGCGGCTCCATCGGCATGTCCGAAGTGGCCCGCGCCACCGACAACCTGACCTTCGGCGTGGCCACCCTGTCCACCCATGGCGTCAACCCCGCCGTGCTGAACAAGCTGCCCTACGATGCCATCAAGGACTTTGTCGGCGTGACCGAGATGGTCAAGGCTCCGGGCGTGATCGTGATCAACCCCAAGACCCTGCCGGTCAAGAACATGGCCGAACTGGTGGCCTACCTCAAGGCCCATCCCGGCAAGGTGAGCTACGCCACGCCTGGCAACGGCACCATCGGCCACATGTGGGGCGAGCTGTTCAAGCGCAGCACCGAGACCGATATGCTGCACATCCCCTACCGCGGTGCGGGCCCAGCCATCAATGACGTGCTGGGCGGCCAGGTGCCGGTGTATTTCGACCAGGTGGCATCGTCGCTGGCACAGATCAAGTCCGGCAAGGTTCGCGCCATCGCCGTGTCCTGGCCCGAGCGTCTGGACGTGCTGCCCGATGTGCCTACCTACGCTGAACTGGGCTACAAGGGCAACAACGATCCTTCGTGGTTCGGTCTGGTGGCGCCCAAGTCCATGCCCAAGGCCCAGGTCGAGCGCGTGCAAAAGGCCGTGGCCGCAGCGCTCAAGGAAGACGTCGTCAAGCAGCGCATGGCTGCCCAGGGCCTGTACCCCACGGGCACGTCGTCGGCCGATTTCACCAAGCAGATCGAGCGCGAAATCGCCAAGATGAAGCAGGTCGCGGCCTACGCCAAGATACAACTGGACTGAAAGAAGCACCCCCTGAGCCGCTGACGCGGTATGGACCGCCCCGTCTTCCCCCTCTCAACCTGCGGTGGAGGGGGGCGCCCGGCTAAGGGACGGCAGCCTCGGTGCGGGGCGGCCCTTCCTCGCTGCCTCTTGCTCGGTCGCGCCAGTTTCACAGCTCGTGAACTGAGCTAATCTCTCCGATGCGGCTTCGTCGCTTTGGGGGATGAACCCCTCACTTTTTGTCTGCCTATGCATCCCGTTCTGCAATTGATCAGCCAACGTTTCCAGCATGCCCAGCCCGGCGTGGCTGGTGCGGCCCACACTTCCACTCCCGCCCAGATGGTGACCAGCGTGCCTGGCACCAGCGCCGTGGTGCTGGATTCGCCGCACAGCGGCACCTGGTACCCCGACGACTTCGGTTCCTGCCTGCCTCTGGCCACCCTGCGCCAGGCGGAAGACACGCACGTGGAGAAAATCTACGCGTTCGCGCCCTCGCTGGACGTGAGCTGGGTGGAAGCGCATTTCCCGCGCATCTACCTCGATGCCAACCGTGACACCACGGAAGTCGACACGGGCATGATCGATGGCGACTGGCCCCTGCCGGTCACCACCGACCCCGTGGTGCTGCAGAAAGTGCGTCTGGGCAAGGGCTTGATCTGGAAGTTCACGGATGCGGGCGTGCCGATCTATGAGCGCCAACTGTCGGCGGACGAGGTGCTGGCACGCATTGAGCGCTGCTGGAAGCCTTATCACGCGGCCGTGGCCAAGGCCATCGATGCCGCCCATGCGCGCCATGGCTACAGCATCCACATCAACTGCCACTCCATGCCGGCCGTGGCGGCCAGCCATGCGACCCTGCATCCCGGTCTGGTGCATGCGGATTTCGTCATCGGTGACCGCGACGGCACGACCGCTGACACGCGCCTGTCGGAGCACATCTGCGCCTTCCTGCGCGAACGCGGCTACAGCGTGGACTACAACCACCCCTACAAGGGCGTGGAACTGGTGCGCCGCTACGGCAATCCGGCCGACAACCGCCACAGCATCCAGATCGAAATCAACCGCAAGCTGTACATGGACGAGCAGACGCTGGCCCTGGACCAGACCGGCTACCTGCGCCTGACGGCTGATCTGCAGGCCCTGGTAGAAAACCTGCTGGCCTACGATCCGCGCGTTTGATCACGCCGCTGCGCGCATCAAAAAGCCCGGTACTGCCGGGCTTTTTTTCGTCTGCAGCGGGAAGCGTTGGGACTGCCCGCAGCCTTTGATACTGGCGTGCCCCAGCAAGGAGGCAGCGAGGAAGGGCCGCACCTGGGCGGCCCCCCCGAACCGAGGCTGCCGTCCCTAGCTGGGCGCCCCCCTCCACCGCAGGTTGAGAGGGGGAAGCGGCGGCCCGCGCAGGGGGGCCGGCCATCCGGCGTCAGCCGCTCAGGGGGCGCAAGCCCGCAAGGGCTTGCCCAAAGACGTCGGCAGCGCTTCGACCTGCTGACGCAGCGCGGGCGTGGCCGCGGGCAGGCGCAGCACGAAACCGTGCTTGTCCGGACGTTCCTGCACCACGCGGGCGCTGCGCACGCCTTGGCGCACCAATTGGGTCAGTTCGCGCGTCGCGGCTTCCTCGCTGGAGAAGCGGCCCAGCGACAGGCCGGGCTCGAGCGCGCCGCCCGCGCGGTCGTGGTCGAGCTTGCGAACGCGCAACTCGGCGCGCTTTTTCTCCAGCGCCTGGCTGTCGGCGAACTTGCCCATGTAGACCATCCAGCGGCCGGGCGTGGTCGTCGAGGTGATGTTCCAGCTGCCGTCGGGCAGTTGCAGGGCCAGCGCGCGGCGCAGCGCGTCCGACTGGTCTTCGTCGTAGATGCCGGCCTGCAGGCACTGGGCCGGGCCTGTGGCGGGGGCGGCCGCGGGCGTTGTCGCCGGTTCAGGCGTGGCCGGGGCCGCCGCAGTCGCCGCTATCAATGGGGCAGTTGCCGGCTCGGCAGCGGGCTGCAGCAGTTGCAGCGCTTCGGGGCGCAGCTGTTGCTGCAGCCTTTCGGGCTCGCTGTGCTGCTGGGGCGCCCAGCCCAGGCTGGCGAGCACGCCCTGGCTCCAGGCGAAATAGCCGGCATTGGCCAGCAGCAGGATGAACACGGCGAGGCGCAGCATGGGGTCTTTCCGGGCGCGTCAGGCGGCGGATGCCGGCTGGGGACGCACGCTGATTTCGGAACTGGTCACTTCCAGCAGGCCGGAGGCGGTCTGTACCAGCAGCGCGCCATCGGGGCCTACGCCCTGGGCCAGGCCGCTGCTGCCGTCGCTCAGGTTGACGATGCGTCCCTGCAGCAGGTCGCGCTGGGCAAACTGCGGGCGCACGGCGGCAAAGCCGTGTTGCGCAAACGCCTGCAGGGCCTGGACCAGCGGCGGCACGATGCGGCCCAGGGCCGTGGGCGCGTCGAGCGCGGGGTCTACGTCGTGCAGGCTGGCTGGCGCGGTGCGCAGGCCCTGGCTGTCGGGCGGGCGCACGTTCAGGCCCACGCCTATCACCACGTAGCGCGCCGGGCCGGCCGCGGCCATGCCGCTGGCGGTTTCTATCAGGATGCCGCCGAGCTTGCGGTCGCCTGTGAGCCACAGGTCGTTGGGCCACTTGAGGCCTACGCGCGGCGCGGCGTCGCCGGCGGCGGGCAGCTGGGGCTGCAGGCTCTGGGCCACGCTGACCCCCACGGCCAGCGACAGTCCCGACCATTCGGCGGGGGCCATAGGTAGTCCCAGCGAGAACGTCAGCGAATCGCCAACCTGGCTGACCCAGTCGCGGCCCAGTCGGCCGCGGCCCGCTGTCTGGCTTTCTGTGACCAGCAAAATGGGCTCGCAGCGGCCGGCGCGCGCGCGGCGCATCAATTCGGTGTTGGTCGAGTCCACTGCGGGCAGGATTTCGACGGTAAAGCCTTCAAGCAGGGGGCTGACAGCCTGCCAAACGGCCTCGGCGGGCCAGCGGATGGGTGACGGGGCGAGAGTCATGCGGAGCGGCCTTTACGGGGCGTTGGCGGGGTGGCGGGGGCGTTGTCCCCGGGCATGGGCGGGCGCCAGCCGCGCTTGGGGGCCAGCAGCGTGCCGCGGCAGTTGGCCGCGCCGCAGTAGCAGGGGTATTCGGCCTTGAGCTTGGCCGTGTAGCGCTCTTCGAGCATCAGGCCGTAGTCGTAGTTCAACTCTTCGCCCGCGGCGATGTTGCGCAGCGCGATGATGAAGATGCGGCCCGCGCGCTCGTCGGTGTAGCAGTTGGGGTTGCAGCTGTGGTTGATCCAGCGCGCCGAATTGCCGCCGTAGTTGGCGTCTATCACCCGGTCTTCGTCGACGTGGAAGTAGAAGGTGTGATTGGGTTGGCGCGGGTCGTGCGGGTGGCGGTCCTGGGCTTGCTGCCAGGAAATGATTTCACCCGTGTATTCAATGAGGACTTCGCCCTCGGCAATATCCTGCACGGCAAAGACGCCCTTGCCGTGGACGCCGGAGCGCCGTGTCTGTATGCGGCGCTGGGCCGACGAAGAGGGCAGGGTGCGGGGCATTGGAATCTCTGATACTTTGAATATGCACACATGCGCGTGCGCGTGCACGCGTGAGACTGGATTGTAGAAGCGCTCGCCGGCCTTGATGGCGGGCGCCTGAAATGACGAGAACAACACAATGACAAAAACTCTGGTGATTGCCGAGAAGCCTTCCGTGGCGCAGGACATTGTTCGTGCCCTGACCCCGGTGGCGGGCAAGTTCGAAAAGCACGATGAATATTTCGAGAGCGACACCCATGTGGTGACCAGCGCCGTGGGCCATCTGGTGGAAATCCAGGCCCCCGAGGAATTCGACGTCAAACGCGGCAAGTGGAGCTTCGCGAACCTGCCGGTGATTCCGCCGTATTTCGACCTCAAGCCCGTAGACAAGACCAAGTCCCGCCTGAACGCCGTGGTGCGCCTGGCCAAGCGCAAGGACGTGACCCGCCTGATCAACGCCTGTGACGCGGGCCGCGAAGGGGAGCTGATCTTTCGCCTGATCGAGCAGTACGCGGGCGGCAACAAGCCCCTGGGCAAGCCCGTGCAGCGCCTGTGGCTGCAGTCGATGACGCCCCAGGCGATACGCGCGGGCTTCGAGAACCTGCGCAGCAACGAGCAGATGCAGGGCCTGGCCGACGCCGCGCGCAGCCGCTCCGAAGCCGACTGGCTGGTGGGCATCAACGGCACGCGCGCCATGACGGCGTTCAATTCGCGCGACGGCGGCTTCTTCCTGACCACCGTGGGCCGGGTGCAGACCCCGACGCTGTCGGTGGTGGTGGAGCGCGAGGAAAAGATCCGCAAGTTCGTCAGCCGTGACTACTGGGAAATCCACGGCACCTTCGGCGCCCAGGCCGGTGCCTACCTGGGCAAGTGGTTCGATCCCAAGTGGAAGAAAAACGAAGATGCGGAAATGCGCGCCGACCGCGTCTGGAGCCAGGTCGAAGCCCAGGCCATCGCCGATGCCGCGCGCGGCAAGCCGGCCGTGGTGACGGAAGAAAGCAAGCCCACGACCCAGGCCTCGCCGCTGCTGTTCGACCTGACCAGCCTGCAGCGCGAAGCCAACGGCAAGTTCGGCTTCTCGGCCAAGACCACGCTGTCCATCGCCCAAAGCCTGTACGAGCGCCACAAGGCGTTGACCTATCCGCGTACCGATTCGCGCGCCCTGCCCGAAGACTATCTGCCCGTGGCCCAGCAGACCTTCGAGATGCTCGCCAAGAGCGGCATGCGCCACCTCGAGCCCTTCGCCCAGCAGGCGCTGGACAGCAAGTACGTGCGGCCCACCAAGCGCATTTTCGACAACAGCAAGGTGTCGGATCACTTCGCCATCATCCCGACCACCCAGGCGCCGAGCGGCCTGAGCGAGACCGAGCAAAAGCTGTACGACCTGGTGGTGCGCCGCTTCATGGCGGTGTTCTTCCCCAGCGCCGAGCACCAGGTCACGACCCGCATCAGCCGCGTCGAAGACCAGCATTTCAAGACCGAAGGCAAGGTCCTGGTCAAGCCGGGCTGGCTGGCCATCTACGGCAAGGAAGCCGCGCACGAAGTGGAAGACGCCAAGGACGGCGACAAGGGCCAGAACCTGGTGCCGGTGCAGCCGGGCGAGCAGCCGCTGGCCGAGTCGGTCGATCCCAAGGGCCTCAAGACCAAGCCGCCGGCCCGCTACTCGGAAGCCACGCTGCTGGGCGCGATGGAAGGCGCGGGCAAGCAGATCGAGGACGAGGAACTGCGCTCCGCCATGCAGGAAAAAGGCCTGGGCACGCCAGCCACGCGCGCGGCCATCATCGAAGGCCTGCTGACGGAAAAGTACATGCTGCGCGAAGGCCGCGAGCTGATTCCCACGGCCAAGGCGTTCCAGTTGATGACGCTGCTGCGCGGCCTGGGCGCGGAAGAGCTGTCGCGCGCCGATCTGACGGGCGAGTGGGAATACAAGCTGTCGCAAATGGAAAAAGGCCAGCTCTCGCGTGAAGCTTTCATGCAGGAGATCGCGGCCATGACCGAGCGCCTGGTCAAGAAGGCCAAGGAATACGACCGCGACACCATTCCGGGCGACTACGCGACGCTGCAGACGCCTTGCCCCAACTGTGCTGGCGTGGTCAAGGAAAACTACCGCCGCTACGCCTGCACGGGCGCCGACGGCGCGGGCGCGGGCTGCGGCTTCTCGTTCACCAAGTCGCCGGCCGGCCGCACGTTTGAAACGCGCGAGGCCGAAAGCCTGCTGCGCGATCGGCGCATAGGCCCGCTGGACGGTTTCCGCTCCAAGGCCGGCTGGCCTTTCGTGGCCGAAGTGGCAATCGTGCACGACGAGGAAAACAACAACTACAAGCTGGAATTCGATTTCGGCGACGACGCCAATTCCGAAGACACGGGCGAGATCGTCGATTTCTCCAGCCAGCAGCCGCTGGGCCCTTGCCCCAAGTGCTCTGCGCCGGTGTTCGAGCGCGGCAGCAACTATGTCTGCTCCAAGGCCGTGCCCACGTTGGACCAGCCCACGCCCAGCTGCGACTTCAAGAGCGGCCAGATCATCCTGCAGCAGCCCATCGAGCGCGAGCAGATGGTCAAGCTGCTGGCCACGGGCAAGACCGATCTGCTGGAGAAGTTCGTCTCCAACCGCACGCGCCGTGCCTTCAAGGCTTTCCTGGTCTGGGATGGCACCGAGGGCAAGGTGAACTTCGAGTTCGAGCAGCGCGAGTCCAAGTACCCGGCGCGCAAGACGGCAGCGGGCGCTGCAGCGAAGAAGGCCCCGGCCAAGAAGGCGGCGGCAGTCAAGAAGGCACCGGCGGCGAAGAAGGCGGCGGCGACCAAGACTGCTGCCACCAAGACGGCTGCCGCAGTCAAAGCGCCGCGCAAGGTCGCGGCCAATCTGACGCCCAGCGCCGAGCTGGCGGCGGTGATTGGCGGCGACAAGGTCGCGCGCACCGAAGTCATCAAGAAGATCTGGGACTACGTCAAGGCCAACAACCTGCAGGATGCGGCCAACAAGCGGGCGATCAATGCCGATGCCAAGCTCAAACCGGTGTTCGGCAAGGAGCAGATCACGATGTTCGAGCTGGCCGGCATTGTCGGCAAACATTTGAAGTAAGCAGCCCCTGAGCCGCTGACGCCGGATGGCCGGCCCCGGCGCCCCCCTCTCATCCTTCGGTGGA
>JAMNYN010000728.1 GCA_023622805.1 Pseudomonadota bacterium
CTCCTATCTGGCCTCGCCGGCGCTGCTGGGCAGCCTGTGGAACAGCCTCTGGGTATCGCTGCTGGTCACCGCCATCGTCGTGCCCCTGGCGTTTGCCTTCGCCTATGCGCTCACGCGCAGCTGCATGCCCTGCAAGCCGCTGTTTCGCGCGGTCATGCTGCTACCGCTGTTGGCGCCCTCACTGCTGTCGGCGATTTCGGTCATCTACTGGTTCGGCAACCAGGGCATCGCCAAGGAGTTCTGGCAGGCCCTGGGCTTCGACGGCATCTACGGCGCGGCGGGCATCGTGCTGGCGCAATGCTTCGCCAGTTTTCCGCATGTGCTGATGATTCTGGTCACGGCCTTGTCGCTGGCCGACGCCCGGCTGTACGAAGCCGCCGATGCCATGGGCACCAGCGCCGTGCGCAAGTTCTTCACCGTCACCCTGCCCGGCGCCAAGTACGGCCTCATCTCCGCCGCTCTGGTCTGTTTCACCCTGGTCATCACCGACTTCGGCATTCCCAAGGTGGTGGGCGGCAACTTCAACGTGCTGGCCACCGACGTGTTCAAGCTGGTCATAGGCCAGCAGGACTTCCAGCGCGGCGCGGTGGTGGCCCTGCTGCTGCTGGCCCCGGCCCTGCTGACCTATGGCGTGGACTATCTGGTGCAGCGCAAGCAGAGCGCCACGCTCACGGCCCGCGCCGTGCCCCTGGTGCCGCGGCCCGCACGCGGCTTCGACCTGGCGATGACGCTGCTGTGCCTGGCCATTGTCGGCCTGGTGCTGGCCATGTTCGGCATGGCGGTGTTCGCCTCCTTTGCCACCTTCTGGCCCTACAACCTGGCGCCCAGCCTGAACCATTACGTGGCCGGCCTGGTCGATGCGGGCGTGGCCACCTCGCTGTGGAACAGCCTGCAGTTGGCCAGCGCCACGGCCGTCGTCGGCACGCTAGTGGTCTTCGTCGGCGCCTACCTGCTGGAGAAGACCCGCGGCCTGCCCGCGCTCAGGCCCGTCCTGCGGCTGTTGGCCATGCTGCCCATGGCCGTGCCCGGGCTGGTGCTGGGCCTGGGCTACATCTTCTTCTTCAATGCACCGGCCAATCCGCTCAACGCCCTGTACCAGACGCTGCCGCTGATGGTGCTGTGCACGGTCGTGCACTTCTACACCACGGGCCACATCACCATGGTCACGGCGCTCAAGGCCATCGATGGCGAGTTCGAATCGGTCTCCGCCTCGCTCAAGGTGCCGCTGTACAAGACCTTCTGGCGCGTCACGCTGCCGATCTGCCTGCCGGCCATCCTCGACGTCTCGCGCTACTTCTTCATCAACGCCATGACCACCATCTCGGCCGTGGTCTTCCTGTACTCGCCCGACACCCGCCTGGCGTCGCTGGCCATCCTGAACCTGGACGAAGCCGGCGACACCGGCGCGGCCGCGGCAATGGCCGTGCTGATCGCCGCGGTCTCGGCGGCGGTGACGCTGCTGTACATGGGCCTGGGCCGCCTGGTGGACAAGCGCACGCAGGACTGGAAAGCGCCCACGCGCTGAGCCGTCCCAATCCTTGAGTCAACTCCCACCATGAACACCTCTCGCACCTCCGAGCCACATTACGACCTCATCGTCGTCGGCGCCGGCATCGTCGGCCTGGCCCATGCCTACACCGCGGCGCGCCGCGGCCTGAAAGTCTGCGTCGTCGAACGCGACGCCGCCTGCGTCGGCGCCTCGATCCGCAATTTCGGCTTCATCACCGTCACCGGCCAGGGCGCTGGCGACACCTGGCGCCGAGCGCGGCGCGCGCGCGAAGTCTGGGGCGAAGTCGCGCCGCAGGCCGGCATAGCCGCCTTGCACCACGGCCTGTACCTGACGGCCTTCAGGCCCCAATCCCGCAGCGTGCTCGAAGCCTTTTTGCGCACCGAGATGGGCCGGGACTGCGAGCTGCTGGAGCCGGCCGAGGCCGCGCGGCGCGCGCCCGAACTGCAGCTGACCGGGGCACAGGGCGTGCTCTACAGCCCGCATGAAATGCGCGTGGAGTCGCGCACGGCGATTGCGCTGCTGGCGCGCTGGCTGGCGCAAGCCCATGGCGTGGAGTTCCGCTTCGGCGAGGCCGTGCTGGAAGTGGCCACGCCGCGCGTGCGCACGGCACGTGCCCTGCTGCATGCCGAGCGCGTGGTGGTCTGCACCAATACCGAGCTCCACGGCCTGTTCGCCCAGCGGCTGGCCCCGCACGATCTGCGCCTGTGTCAGCTGCAGATGCTGCGCGTCATGCCCCAGGCGGGGTTTCGCCTGCCGGGCGCGGTGATGTCGGACCTGAGCCTGGTGCGCTACCACGGCTACAGCCAGCTGCCCGAGGCCGCGCCGCTGCTGGCACAGATCCAGCAGGAGGAGCCCGAGTCGCTGGCCCATGGCATCCACCTGATCGTGGTGCAAAGCGCCGACGGCTCGCTGGTCGTCGGCGACTCCCACCACTACGGCGCCGCGCCCCAGCCCTTTGCCAGCGAACGCGTGGATGCGCTGATCCTGCGCCATCTGCGCGAGACGCTGCAGCTGAGCGAAGCCACGGTGACCGAACGCTGGGTCGGCACCTACCCCTCCAGCGCCCGCACCGACTGCCTGATCGACCAGCCCGACGACGCCACGCGCGTGGTGCTCGTGACCAGCGGCACGGGGGCCAGCACGGCCTTCGGCATTGCCGAGGATGTGTTCGCCGCCTGGTGATTTTTCGGAACCTGCATGACCATGACCACCCCCCACATCCCCACCGTTTCCAGCGCCTGCGACCGCCTGAGCGCCGTCGTCTTCGACTGGGCCGGCACCATCCTGGACTTCGGCTCCTGCGCGCCCATGGGCGCCTTCGTGCGCCTGTTCCAGCAGTGCGGCATTGACATCACCATTGCCCAGGCACGCGGCCCCATGGGTGTCGCCAAATGGGACCACATCCGGGCCGTTGGCAACCTGCCCGCCGTCGCCGCGCAATGGCAGCGCCAGTACGGCCGGCCTTTTGGCGACGCCGATGTGGACCGGCTGTACGCAATCTTCACGCCCATGAACGCGGCCGTGGTGCCCGACTTCGCGGACTTCATTCCGGGCGCACTCGAAGCCGTCGCCGCCGTGCGTGCGCGCGGCCTGAAAATCGGCTCGACCACCGGCTACAACCGCCCCATCATGGAAGTCGTGTCGGCCATCGCCGCCCAGGCCGGCTACCGGCCCGACAACCTGGTGTGCGCGGGCGACGTGGCCGCGGGCCGGCCCTCGCCGCTGATGATGTGGCGCACTTTTGCCGATCTGGGCATCTGCCATCCGTCCACGGTGGTCAAGGTGGACGACACCGAAGTCGGTATCGCCGAAGGCCTGCATGCCGGCACCTGGACCGTGGGCGTGGCCGTCAGCGGCAATGCCATGGGCCTGACGCTGGCCGAGTGGCAGGCCCTGCCCCCCGAAGCCCAGCAGGAGCGACGCGCTACGGCCGGCGCCAAGCTGCAGGCCGCCGGCGCGCACTATGTGATCGACTCGGTGGCCGACCTGCTGCCGGTGCTCGATGCCATCGACGCGCGCCTGGCACGCGGCGAGACACCGGGCTGAAGCGGGCGGGCCGGGACGGCGCCTGCTTGGCCATCCCTCAGTCGAACTGGATATCCACCATCAGCATACCGACTGCATTGGCTGCCACGATCACCCGCGCGGCATCACCGGCTCTGGCCTTGAGCCACACCTGTTCCGACACACAAGGAGTCATGGGTTCTGGCAGGTAGGTGCTGCTGAGCTTGAGCTCGTGGCGGCATCCCTTGCCTAGGCGTACCGGGCGTACCGCATCAATGTGGGCTGGTACCTCGTATGCAGGTGCGCCGATTTCGACGATCACGGCGGACATGACGTAGGTGCTCAACCAGCCCAGCAAGAACGCCACCGCGGCATGAACCAGGACCGCAATGGCGCGGCGCACTGGCCCAGCGGGCCTCGGATTGTCATCGCGCCAACGTGTCCATGCGCAGCCCAGGGACAGCAGCGTCGCGACGACCAACGCGGCTTGGGATGTCAGCTCACTGGGGTGGAATCTGCCCAGATACGCACCGCCGCAGACCGCAATGAGCATGGCCAGCGCAAAGGCGAAAGAGAACTGCTTGGCCCGTCTTGAACTCCCTTGGCGAACTGTCGACTCCATTGATTGACCTGGTAATTGTTGGCTGGCAGCCCGGCCATGCGGTTGCGGAACGCCGTCCAGCGCCCGGTTCTGGCTGAACCCTCTCCAAGGATTGATCGATTGAGACCCGTCAATATATCGGCTTCCACAGCGCGTCGCCCCTTGGCGGCGGCCTTCGGCAAATTCGGACCTCGAAGGCTGTTTCTGGCCGATCCGCGCCGCTAACGCGTGCCCTCATTGGCCTTATTCCCCGTGATGGCCGCGCCGGCCATCTCCACCAGGGTCGCCAAACCAAGTAGCAGGCCGGCCATTTTGGCGAACCCTGCCAGCAGCAGTCCGAACGCGACGAAGCAGCTGGCAATGGAAAGACCGTAGATGATTTTCAATTTCCACCTCGACTGTTCGGGGCGCGCCGGTGCAGCGGCCCATGGCAAGCATCGCAGCCCTGACCGCCTCTGTCTGTCAGACATCCTTCTGCACACGCGCCGCCTTTGGCGCTGCTGTCTGTGCAGGACTGCGCCGCATACCCGGCGATGACAGGATGACGGCCTGGGGGCTAGGCCGGGGCAGCGCGAAGGCCCGCCCGTTTGCTGTTAGCCTTCCGGGGTCGGCAAGGCCTTGGCCATGCCAGTCCCAGCCACCCTGCCCCTTTGAAAGTGAACTCACCATGACCAGCCCGCTGTACACCGCCTCCGTTCCCGTCCTGCTGCAGATGCTGCGCGCCATGTCCGATGTGCTCAAGAAGGCCGAAGCGCACGCGACGGAAAAGAAGATCGATCCCAATGCGCTGCTGCAGGCGCGCCTGTTCCCCGACATGTTCCCGCTGGTGCGTCAGGTACAGATCGCCGCTGACTTCGCCAAGGGCATCTCCTCCCGCCTGGCCGGTGCCGAAGTGCCCTCCTGGCCCGACACCGAAGTCAGCTTCGCCGACCTGCAAGCCTTGATCGCCAAGGCCCTGGCCCATGTCGAATCCTTCGCGCCCGAGCAATTCGACCTCAGCGAAAGCCGCGAAATCGTGCTGCGCCCCGGCACGCCCAAGGAAAAGAAGCTCACCGCCAGCGCCTACCTGCTGCACTACGGTCTGCCGCAGTTCTTCTTCCACGTGACCACCACCTATGCCCTGCTGCGCCACAACGGCGTGGAAGTCGGCAAGCGCGACTACATGGGCGCCTACTGAGCGTTCAGCCAGCCGGGCCTGGCGCTACAAGCTCACCGAGATGTCTTGGAGCGCCTTGCCCCACTGCAAGAGCTGGTAGCCACGCTGGCCGTGAATGCAGCGCTAACGCCGGCAGAAAGAATCTACTCTTGATGGGCTAGCGCGTATTTCAGAATCCCGCGCTCAGGCCCAGCACCCAGCCGCTGCGGCCCAGGCTGCGCAGCCGGCCGCCGCCATCGGCCGCGCTGTAGTAGCTGCCATCGGCCGATGTGCCCACCCAGGCGACCGAGCCGGTCCACGCACCCCAGGTCTTGGCCAGTGACAGGCGCCAGTCGGCGTACGAGACTTCGCCGTAGTTGCGCACATGGGTGTAGCCGCCATGCAGACCCAGCGTGCCCCAGTCGGCCACGGGGTACTGGTAGTTCAAGTCCAGGTACTGGCTGCCGCGGCTGCTGCCCGCAGGCGTGAGCGCCGTCGCAAAGGCGGAGCCTGCCGTGCTGTCACGCAGACCGAAATACGGTGTCAGCGCGACCGACCATTTGACGTTGAAGCCGCCATGCGTGGCGCCCACATAGGCTTCGGTCGTATCAAAGCGCTGGCTGCCGCCGCCCGCCGCGGTCAGGCGTGCACCGGGGTAGCGGTAGTGCAGCAAGCCGGCATCCATCTGCCAGCCGGAGGCCACTTCGCCGCGCCAGCCGCCATAGATATCGTGCTCCAGGCTCTGCCCTTGCGGATAGCTGTTGGAGGACACGTTGGACAGCCAGGTGCCCAGATAGCCGCCATGGGGCAAAGCCAGTTCCACCCCGCCTTGCACGGCCGCGCCGCGCCAGGTTTGCGAGATGCCGCGAAAGCGGTAGTCCGTCACCAGCGCCAGACTGCCGGTGATGGGGGACTTGGCTTCAGCAGACGTCGCATGCTGTGCAATATCGTCCTGCGCCAGAGCCTGATGGCATGCCAGGCCGGCCAACAGGCCGATGGCGGCAAGGCATGCCGCAGAGCGGGACAGACGGGGCGATGGGGGGACAGAGGAATACATGGTGAAAAAACGCAGACAAAGTGATCCCTTGCCCTGGCGTAGGAACCCAGGGTGCGGGCATTGAGAAGGAAGGAGGAGAAGTGAAAGCTGGCGTCTGCATCAGCGCGCCAAGGCGCGCACGAAGCACAGCAATCCGCAAAAGCAGGCGACCGCAAGGCTGACAAAAATCAGGTCTTGCAGCGCAGGCATGGCGGCCAGGGCTTCAATCCAATGGCGGGTCAACATTTCATTTCTCCAGTGGCTGGGCCACGCGTACACATCGCAGTGATGTGCATGGGTGGGCACCGGGATGAATATAGAAATTCCGCTGTCAATACGGTGTATGGAGTGCGGCACTGCGCATCAAGATGGCATAAAGATCGGGGGCGACAGAGCCCAGTCCGCCCCCTCGCTTGCGATAGCGCCATGTTTTGGTCTTCCTCGCCCCAGCAAAAGTAACCAATTGATACAATTGGCCATTCGGGGTCTGAATAGAGCGAAAACATGAGTGATCTGAAGACAATGCGAACTACGACAAAGTGGCTGGCGTCGGTCGTTGTGCCTTGCACCAATGGACGAGGCCTCGCCAGCGGCCCAATGGCATTGATCCCGGCATGCTGAAACTCCTCAGCCTTGCGGTCATCGCCATCGCTCTGACCCTGATGCGGGCAGATCAGATCAATGCCGTTCACCCACGATTGGCCTCAGTGATCGTGACAACCGCTTTCCTGCTGTTCGCGATCGCCCTGGTCATGGGCGTCCTGAGAATGGTGCGTACGAGCGCCCAAAGCCTTGCCTTGCTCGTGATCTGCGCCGCCGCCGCGTGGTACACCGGCATAGAAAATCAGCCAGCGCCATTGAGCGCTGTCTGGCTTGCGTTCGCCGCCCTCATCATCGTTTCCACAGGCGCAGTGCTGCGCCTTGCGACCGAGCTGATTCCACCCCCTGCTTGGCTGCGCGCTCGCAGGAATGTCATCCCATTCAGCCAAAGGATGGGCCTTCCCGCTCCCATTGATTTGCCAGACGCCGAAGAGGTCATGGGCAGACACGCTCAGTACCTGAACCTGGCGAAATTCTTGGCGGTTTTCACCGTAGCCACATCGCTGGCCGGAGCCGCTTATTTGTTCGGCTTCCATATCGCCGTTGTGCCGGGCATCGCCATTGCCACCTTGGTGATCCATGCGACCAGACGCCCTCTGTCAGACATTGCCCCCTGGTTGGAAGACCACGCGGCGCTGTCTTCCGCCGTGCTTTCAATGGCCGGGGCGGCCGCATTCTTGTGGGGACAAGGGCTGGATGTCTGGATGCTTGTCGCAGGTTCAGTGGCAGCAGGCCTGGTGGGATCTCTGCTCGGCAAGCTGCTTTACTGTGTGGTGTGCATCCTTTTGCTGCCGGTTTTTCTCCTGATCGCCGGCATCGCCGCCCTGGAGCGGCCCATGGCGCAGCTGCTGAACCCTTGGTTTGTCCGCTACCTGCGCAAGCACCATCGTTCATGGGTAGGTGAGGGGAACAAGCCGTTGATCAATCTGACCCATGTGCTTCAACCCGATTGGAAAGTGTTTGTGATGCGCGAGAACTACCGTGGACAAGCCATGCGCGAACGTGGCGTGCCGCGGTTTTCCGCTCGCGAGATCACTGGATCGAGCGGACGGATGCAGGCATTCCGCCAGTCCGAAGCCGTGCTCGATCCGCCAAAGCCTGCCGCCAAGCTACCGCTCAGCGTTGCCGCCGGCTCGGCAGCGGCATGGCTTGCTGCGGATGATGATGATGGATACGCGTCGCAAGCGAATGGCTCCACATACGCCCTCTCCAGCAGTGATGACGACTGGGATACGCATTCAAGCAGCCACGAGCCGTACCAGCATCAATGGGTCAATCCAGGCAGTGGCCTGCCGACGATTGCCAATATGCCCGGCAGCATGGACATCGCGGGCAATGCCTGGGGAGAGAACCACTAGTCTGTCTCGTCCAGGCAGGGGCATAACCATGCGACTCGGCTGCGCAATCCATGTAGACCTTTGCGCAACACGGCGGATGCATTTTTGATGCGGCGAGCGTTTCAGTGGCACAACTTTGCCTCCCAGCAAGCCACCCGCAGGGCGCCGTGCTCATGGCCGGCACGGTGGGCCAGGGCCGCAGCGCAGCGCGCCCCTACAGATGGAAATCGCCCGCGGCTTCCGGCTGGTAAAGCACTTTCTCGATCCAGATACGGCAGGTCCGGTCCGGAACCCGCCAGTCGATGGCATCGCCCTCCTTGTAGCCCAGGATCGCGGCGCCGATGTCCGAGCAAACCGACAGCTTCTCGGCGCTGCCGTCCACGTCCTGCGGGTAGACCAGGGCCACTTCCACGGCCTCGTCGTCCACATGCAGCAAGGCCCTGGAGTTCATCGTGACCACATTCGGCGCCACCTGCTGCGCTTCGACGACGATGGCGCGCTCGATCTCGTGCTCCAGCTCGACGATCGCCGGGCCCTGCTCAAGCTCGACCAGGCTGCTGAGCCTGGCCTTGTCGATTTCCGTGATGTAGATACCCGTGGGGTCATCCACCGCGCTTTCGCGCAAGAGCCGGCGATAGCGCTCCGAACTCAAGGAAAATGACTTCAGCGTCGGCGTTTCGCGATCCAGCAGGAAGCCGCAGCGCAGAAAGGCCTGCAGCGAGCGTGCGTTGTCGGTGTGGATTTTGGCAATGAGCTTCTCGGCCCGCATGTCGAAGAAGGCGAGCTTCATGCCTTCGCGGATGGCGCTGGCGCCGAGCTTGCGGCCCCAGTTGTCGCGGTTTCCTATGACCAGCACCATCTCGCAGTCCGCCCCCGTCTTGACGAGGCGAACAAAACCCACCGGCACGTCATGCCGGTCATAAGCCATGAAGAACCGGCCGCCCTGGTTGAACAAATGGGTCAGGATAGGCAGCTGGACCCGGCCGACGACTTGTTCGATGAACCGCGAGACATGGCGCGAATCGCTCAGATAGCGAGTGACGCTCTCGTCTTCCAACCAGTCCATGAGATTCAGCGCATTGGTCCGAGTGATCTCTGGACACAGCGAAATGAAAGGCTTGCTCATCTTCACCACATTTGGTTTCAAGGATGAAAGCCCTTCATGGCGACGGCCATGACGGTTCTTTCGGGAAAGCGGGCATTCTAGGACAAGGCGCGGACGCAGGCTTTCCATGCGCGGCTAAATCCGCATGCTGCGTGCCACGATAGACCTGCGTCGCGCGCACGCTCCGCAAAGATGGTCTACACGGTGCTGAAACCAGGCGCAAGACGCCTGCCCGATCCGGCCGCTGTGTGGTTGGGTGGAGGGGGTGAATGCGGGGACGGCCGGACGCTTGCAAGGAGTCGGTGATGCTGCTGGTGACAATGCAATGGTTTCGATCGGCGCTCGCGCCACGATCCGCTCCAGCCTCTACGCCATCACCTGCTGGCCAGGAGTAGCGCATGCAATCCGCTTCCACCGTGGGCGTGAAGGCCGTACGCCGCAAGATCGACGACGCAATCCTTTGGGCTCTGCCCATGGCGCTGTGGCTCCTGGCCCTGGCCTGGATTCGCCCGTTGAACGATCCGGATGAAGGGCGTTATGCCATGGTTGCGCTGGATATGCTGCGCAACGGCAACTGGGTCACGCCCCACCTCAACGGTCTGCCCTTTTTTCACAAACCACCGCTGTACTACTGGCTGGCCGCCGGGGGCTATGAGATGTTTGGTGTGCATGCGTGGGTGGCACGCCTGCCGTCGATGCTGGGCGCGTGGCTGGCGGCCATGAGCCTGCTGGTTCTGGTGAAGCGCTATGCGGGCAGCACGACCGCAAAAGCCGCGACGCTCGTCTTCCTCACCATGCCTTTCGCCTACCTGGCCGCGCAGTACGCCAATATGGACATGCTGCTGGCCGGCTGCGTGACGGCCTGCACCGCCTGCGCTTTCATTGCCACGGTGGAGTCGGGCCAAGGCACATCCTGGCGGGCCTGGATCACCGCCGCCGGGGCGTTTGCCGGCCTGGGTTTCCTGGCCAAGGGATTGATAGGCCTGGTCTTGCCGGGCTTGGTGTGGTGTCTGTGGGTGCTCTGGGAGCGCCGCTGGAAGCAGTTGGCACTGCCGCTGTATCCGCCGCTATGGATGGCCACGCTCGTGATCGCGGGGCCATGGGCCTGGCTTGCCCAGCAGCAGCACCCTGAGTTCTTTCATTATTTTTTTGTGGTCCAGCATTTCCAGCGCTACACGGAAACCGGCTTCAACAACCCCCGGCCGGCGTGGTTCTACCCGGCGGTCATCGTGCTGGCCTGCCTGCCATGGACTGCGGCCGGCCTCTACCTGCTGTTCAAACAAGGGCGCATAGCCCGGGCTGACGCCCCCTCTGCGCGCACAAGTCTGGATCGCTACATGGCTGTCTGGCTGCTGGCGGTGGTCGCCTTCTTTTCCATTCCCAGCAGCAAG
>JAMNYN010000220.1 GCA_023622805.1 Pseudomonadota bacterium
ACCGCGACATGTTCCTGGCCGAAATGGGCCAGGACGAGCCCGGCCTGAACCGCCTGATCCGCGCCGGCTTCAGCCTGCTGGGCCTGCAGACCTACTTCACCGCCGGTGTGAAGGAAGTGCGCGCCTGGACCGTGCCCGTCGGTGCCACCGCCCCCCAGGCGGCCGGCGTGATCCACGGCGACTTCGAGCGCGGCTTCATCCGCGCCCAGACCATTGCCTTTGACGACTTCATCACCTACAAGGGCGAGCAAGGCGCCAAGGATGCGGGCAAGATGCGCGCCGAAGGCAAGGAATACGTGGTCAAGGATGGCGACGTGCTGAACTTCCTGTTCAACGTCTGACCCGGACTGTGGCCCCATGCGTTGGCATGGGGCGCCAAAAAGCCCTGCAAGTCCATGATTTGCAGGGCTTTTTGTTGCCCGCTGGTTCCACCGCCCCGCGGGCGTGGCCTAGGGGGTGCTGGGCGGGGCCTGTTCCGCCGGCGCCATGTTGCCCAGCAGCAGCGCCCGGCCGGCGAACGGGCCGCCGGTCATTTCCAGGTCCAGCCGCTCGGCATCGCGCCGTCGCACCAGGGCCATGATGTCGTCGGCTTCCTGCTCGCTGGCGCCGGTGGCCAGCACGGCCTCCCGGCCGAGCAGCATGGCCGACTCGAACGTCTCGCGCACAAAGACGTCGGCACCGGCCTTGGCCAGGGCCACCGCGTGCTCGCGGTCGAAGGCCCGCACCAGCAGCTTGGCCTGGGGGCAGACGTCCTTGGCGATCTCGGCGATGTGCGTGGCCGCGGCCTTGTCGTTCAGGCAGACCATCACGGTGCAGGCCTCGTGGGCGCCGGCGGCACGCAGCACGTCGGGCCGGCTGCCATCGCCGTAGTAGACCTTGAAGCCGTAGGCCTGGGCGTCGCGGATCATCTGCGTGTCGTTGTCGATGATGGTCAGCGAGGCCCCGCGGGCCAGCACGCCCTGGCTGGCGATCTGGCCCACGCGCCCGAACCCGATGATGAGCACGCTGGCCCGCTGGTCGGCAACCGCTTCCACGCCGCTCATGTCCTGGCCGCTCCTGCGGGCCAGGCGCTTGTGCAGCTGCACGACCAGCGGGGTCAGCGCCATCGACAGCACGATGATGGCCGTCATGTGGGCATTGACCCGCGCATCGATGACGCCGGCCGCCAGCGCGGCGGCAAACAGCACAAAGGCGAATTCACCCCCCTGGGCCATCAGGACCGCCCGGTCCAGGGCCTCGGCATGCGAGCTGCGCGCCAACCGGGCGACGCCATAGATGCAAGCCGCCTTGGTGAGCATCAGCGACACCACGCCGGCGATGATGAACACGGCGTTGTGCGATACCACCGACAGGTCCAGTGACATGCCCACGCTGAGAAAGAACAGCCCCAGCAGCAGCCCGCGGAAGGGCTCGATGTCGGCTTCGAGCTGATGGCGGAAGGTCGACTCCGACAGCAGCACGCCGGCCAGGAAGGCGCCCAGCGCCATGGACAGGCCGCCCATCTGCATCAGCAGGGCCGAGCCCAGCACGACCAGCAGGGCCGCGGCCGTCATGACTTCGCGCGCCTTGGCACGCGCCAGCACGCCGAACAGCGGGTTCAGCAGCCACAGGCCCACCGCGACCAGCAGGCCCAGGGAGCCGGCGGCCAGCCCGACCACGGCCCAGCGCGTGTTGACATGTTCCGCGGGGCCGCCGGCCTGCGGCGCAAGCACGGCGACCAGGGCCAGCAGGGGCACGATCAGCAGGTCCTCGAACAGCAGGATGGCGACTATGCGTTGTCCGCGCGGCGCGCCCACATCGCCGCGCTCGCCCAGCAGTTGCATGACGATGGCCGTGGAGGTCAAGACGAAGCCCATGGCGCTGATGAAAGCCACCGCCCAGGGGAAGCCGAACGCGATCCCCACCAAGGTCAGCAGGGCCCCGCAGACCACGACCTGCAGACTGCCCAGCCCGATGATGGCCTTGCGCAGGCTCCACAGATGCGAGGGCCGCATTTCCAGGCCGATGATGAACAGGAACATCACCACGCCGAGCTCGGCAATGTGCAGGATGGTCCCGGAGTCATTGAACCAGCCCAGCCCGAACGGGCCTATGGACAGGCCTGCCGCCAGATAGCCCAGAACCGAGCCCAGGCCCAGGCGCTTGAACAGCGGCACTGCCACCACGGCTGTTCCCAGCAGCAGGACCACAGGCACCAGATCGACGCCACCACTTTCCACTGTCATCCGGGCACTCCTTGACGGATTTCTTGTAATGCGCAGGCGCCTGCCCAGAGGTCTGATGCGGCCAACCTCCACCTGGGCGAAAGCATACCGCGCATTCCAGCACCGTCGCCGGTGCTTGCCGCACACACCAGCAAGCCTTGCCGGAGATTTTCTGTGGCGCGTTTGTCGCATGCGGGCACGGGTGGTCGATATCTGCGGGGCCGCCCACCCTTTCTCCAAGCGCTCGGCTTAATATCCGGGGGATGCCGTCGAAGGACCTGTGCCGACACCGTTCCTTTGCGCAAAGTGTCTTTCGTCGCGTGCCGCCGCGGAAACTGGAAATACGTTCAGATGAACCTGCCACTTCATTGCCTGCGTGCGCTCATGCCCCGCTGGCTGACGATGCTGTCCCTTGTGTTGTGCGCCCACGCGGGCGCCCAGGACATCGTGACCGACGAGCGCTCCCAGGGCGTGGCGCAAGCCGTCTTCGGCATCGTGAGCTATACGCGCTGGCCCGTGGAGCCGGCCATCATCCGCCTGTGCGTGGTGGGGCCCACCGAATACGCCGACGAAGTGCTCAAGGGCGGCCAACTGCCGGGCGAGCGCAAGGTCATCGTGCGGCGCGTCCGGCTCGACGATCCCGGACTGACCACGGAATGCGAGGGAGTCTATGTGGGCCTGTTGACCGACAGCGCCTGGCGACAACTGGTGGGCCGCCTGGTCGGGCAGCCTCTGCTGTCGATCAGCGAGCGCCAGGAGCTGTGCCAGATCGGCGGCATGTTCTGCCTGGATGTGCGTCCGGCCCAAGTGACGTTTGAAGTGAACCTGGATTCGGTGGCGCGCAGCGGCGTGCGGGTCAATCCGCGTGTGCTGCGCCTGGGCCGGCGCAAGGGGGGTGGATGACAGGCGTGCGCGATACGACGGTGCCGTCCACGCTGGGTGGGGTGGTACGCCGCGCATACCGGCGCATGGCGTGGGTTTCGGTGACGGTGGCCGGCACGCTGGTCCTGCTGGCCGGCGCGGTCGCGCTGCGGGTGTACATCGACAACAACCTGCGGCTGGTGGCGCGCTCGCTGGCCTACACGGTCGAGGCGGCCGTGGTGTTCGGCGACCGGGAAAACATCCGCCACACAATGGACACCATGCTGGCGGGAGAAGGCGTGGCCCATGCGCGCGTGCTCGACTCCCGGGGCAGCGTGCTCGCTCAGTGGCGCCATGGCGACCAGGGGCTGGTCGGGGAAGTGGGGGTGTGGCTGGGGCGGCACATGCTGTCCGACCCCGCGGTAGGTGTGATTCGCAACGACGGACAGCTGGCGGGCCGGGTGGAACTCAGTGGCGATGGCCGAGGCCTGCTGGAATTCCTGCTCTCCGGGATAGCGGTGCTGCTGGTGTGCATGGCCATCAGCGGCGCGGCCGGCGTGCTGCTGTCGCGGCGCATGCTCAGCGACATCGTGACGCCTTTGCAGTCGCTGGCAGAAGTGGCCCGCGCCGCGCGCCATGAGCGCGATCTGACGCTGCGTGTGCCGCCCGCGCGCATTGTCGAGTTGCAGGCCCTGGGGGATGACGTCAACTCATTGCTCGACGAGCTTCAGCAGCGCCAGGTCCAGCTGCAGATGCAGAACACGGCCCTGACCCACCAGGCCAACCATGACAGCCTGACGGGTCTGCCCAATCGGGCGTTCTTTGAGCAGCGCCTGCAGGCCGTATTGCAGCAGGCCCAGGTGGAGCCGGGCATTTTTGCCGTGCTATTCCTGGACAACGACCATTTCAAACAGGTCAACGATACCCATGGCCACGAGGTGGGGGATGCCTTGCTGGTGGCCGTGGCCCAGCGCATTCGCACCCAGTTGCGCGAATCCGACCTGGTGGCACGCCTGGGCGGAGATGAGTTTGCCGTGCTGCTGGCGCCTGTGCGCGGCGCCGACGATGCCACGCGCATTGCCGACAAGATCATTCACGCCGTGGGGTCGCCGCTGGTGCTGGACAGCGGCCGGCAGCTGCTGCCTTCGGTCAGCATAGGCGTGGCCGTATACCCGATCCACGGGCAGGACATGGTGGCGCTGTTGCGTGCGGCCGACGCGGCCATGTATCGTGCAAAAGCCCACTGCCGCGGAACGCGGCATGTGGCCGAGCTTGGTGAAGCGGAGAGCGAAAGCTGAAAAAGATATGAAAAAAATATGGACCTTATGCGTGCGCTGCGCTCCCTTGGCGATGGCCCTGGCCTTGGGGGCCTGCCAGTCGCCACCGCCCGCGGAGCCCGCCCAGGCGGCCGTGTCGTCGCTGTCACCGCAGCAGGTGGCCGTGCTGCGCGAATATGGTTTCGAGCAGGTCGATGAAGGCTGGGAGCTGCAGATGGCGGGCAAGTTGCTGTTCGACTTCAACTCCGACAAGCTCGCGGCCGACCAGCGCGCTGCGGTGGAGCGCATGGCCCGGTCGCTGTTCAGCGTCGGCATCGAGCGCCTGCGCGTCGAGGGGCATACCGACGATCTCGGCGGCGATGCCTACAACGAGCGCCTGTCACTGCGCCGCGCCCAGGCCGTGGCCCAGGTGCTGATGGAGGCGGGCATTCCGCAGGCCCGTATAGCCGTGCACGGCTATGGCCGCAGCCGGCCTCTGCCCCCCAGCAGCATCCAGGGCAAGCGCAAGGAAAACCGGCGCGTCGCCATCATCGTGCCGGTGTCGTAGGGGCGCGCGCTCAGGCCTGTGTGTTGAGCATCCAGGGCGTGCCGAATCGGTCGGTCACCATGCCAAAGCCTGGTGACCAGAAGGTGGCGGCATAGGGCATGGCCACTTTTCCGCCTTGCGCCAGGGCGTCAAAAATGCGCTGGCCTTCGGCCGCCGACTCGACGCCGATCGAGACCCACAGGCCCTGCGGCTTGACGTAGCCGCCCCCGCAGTTTTCGGCCGCTCCCGGCGTCGAGGGCATGGCATCCGAAGCCATCAGCGCCTGTTCGCCGATCTGCAGATGGGCGTGCATGATGCGGCTCTTGGCGGAGTCCGGCAGCGGCGGCATGTTTTCGCCAGCCGGCATTTCGCCAAAAGTCATCTGGTGCGCGACCTGCCCGCCAAACAGCTTGGCGTAAAACGCCATGGCTTCGGCGCAATTGCCGTCAAAGTTCAGATAGGGGATGAATTGCATATTTCCTCCGCTTTACCGAGTGATACATTCACGCCATGTGGACCGTGTCCAGACGGCATTGTGCGGGCATGAAAGCTGTCCACAGCGAAATACCCCAAGGCAGTCAGTGTTTGCGCCAGCCTGTGCAAGCGGCTGAATTGCCTGGCAGCCCTGATCCAGAACAGGGCCGCGTTGTTTCCGCGATCACTCGCCCGGGTCTCTTCCTGGACGATCGCCTCGGTACGGAAACATGGTCCCAACCCCTATTGTGAGCGTGTCGTGAAAAATCGTGTCATGCCGTCAATGACGGCCCTGCAATGCTTTGAGGCGGTGGCCCGGCATATGAGCTTTACGTTGGCTGCACAGGATCTGTTCCTCACACAGGGCGCGGTCAGCAAGCAGATCGCGCAGTTGGAGGTCATGCTCTGCCACCCGCTGTTTCATCGCTCGCCGCGCGGACTGTCTTTGACGCCAGCGGGAAAGATCTACCTGTTCGAGGTGCGGACCATTCTCGATCAGGTCGATGCTTCGTCGCGCTATGTCATGGGCTACGGGCAGGCCTCGCAGACGCTGCATATAGCGGTGCAGCCCACGTTCGGTACCTGTTGGCTGATCCCGCGTCTGCGCGATTTCATGCAGACCTATCCCGACATCCAGGTCGTGACGCGCTCGGATGCCCGGCCGTTCGATTTGATGCAGTCGCGTATCGATATCTCGCTGTTCTACGGCAATGGCTCGCTGCCGGGCGCCGATTGCCACCGTCTTTTCGAGGCCTCGGTGCTGGCCGTCTGCAGTCCGGCCTACATGCGTGAGCGTGTGACCGACTCTCTGGGTGCGCTGGCGTCGCAGACCTTGATCCAGTGCGCGTCACGCCCGGAGATCTGGCGCGATTGGTTCCTGTCCCAGGACTTCGAAGCCATTGACTGCTACCAGGGGCCGCGTTTCGACACGTTCTCCATGTGCCTCACGGCAGCGCTCGAAGGCATCGGCATCGCCATCATGCCGGGCATGTTCGCCCGCGATGCCTTGCGCGCCGGCGCGCTGGTGCAGCCCTGGCCTTATGTGCAGCCCAGCGATGGCGCCTACTACGTGGCCCACGCCAGCCATTGCGCGGCCGAGCCCAAGGTCCGGGCCTTTACCGACTGGGTGCGCGCGCAGGCGCTGGCCGGCGACGGCTCGGTATGAGAAAAAGTAATCCGGCTATCAATTAATTTCCTTTGCCAGGCGGCACCCCGCGCCGCAAGAATTCACGGCTGTGCAGTCATGGGGCTGCGGGAGTGCCGGAACATGGGAAAGCTGAAAAACTGTCTGTCGATTGCCGATCTGGAGCGCGAAGCCCGCCGCCGCATGCCGGCCTGCGTGCGCGGTTATGTCTGTGGCGGAACGGAAGACGGACAGTCGCTGGCGGAGAGCCTGCGGCATTTTCAGCGCCTGGGTTTTGTGCCGCGCGGCCTGCGGGATGTGCATCGTCGCAGCGCGGCCACCACCCTATGGGGGCAGACCTATGCGCAGCCGCTGGGCTTTGCGCCCACCGGGTTCTCGGCGATCGTCATGCGCGACTGCGATGCGGCGCTGGCCCGTGTGGCCCGGGAGGAGCAACTTCCCTTCATCATCAGCGGTGCCTCCACGGTGCCGCTGGAGCGGCTGCAACAGGAAAACGACAACCGCTGCTGGTACCAGGCCTACTTGCCCGGCAACATGGCGCGCATTCGTCCGCTGCTGGAGCGCTTGCAGCGGGCCGAGATTCCGGTGCTGGTCATCACCATGGACACCTGCGTAGGCGCCAACCGCGAGAACCTGCAGCGCCTGCGTTTCACCGTGCCTTTCCGATTCAGTCCGCAACTGCTGCTCGACGGGCTGCTGCACCCGCGCTGGACCGCTGGCGTCTTCCTGCGCACGGTGCTGAGCGATGGGATTCCGCGGTTTGCCAACCTGGCGCACGAGATGGGCCCGGCGATCACGCAGGACCCGCCCCATGGATTCCGTGGCGAGCGTGACCTGCTGACCTGGGACTGCATTCGGGAGATTCGCCAGCTGTGGCCGGGAAAACTGGTGCTCAAGGGCGTGATGCACCCTGACGATGCTCGCCTGGCCGTGGCGCACGGCGCCGATGCCGTCATCGTGTCCACCCATGGCGGACGTCAGCTCGACAGCTGCATCTCGCCGCTGCAGGCCTTGCCTGGCGTACGCGCGGCCGTGCCTGACGATTTTCCGGTGCTGATCGATGGCGGGTTTCGCCGCGGCACTGATGTGCTCAAGGCCGTGGCGCTGGGGGCTCAGATGGCTTTTTGCGGACGTCCTCAGCTGTTCGGGGCCGCCGTCGCGGGTGAGGCGGGCATTCGCCACGCAGTGTCCATCTTTCAGCAGGAAATTCTCACCGACATGGCCTTGCTGGGTTGCTCCTCTCTGCAGGAGCTTGGCCCGGATCTGCTGCGTGAACTGGCGCCGGCCCCCGTCTGATTCCCTCCGCGGCGGCCCGGGCTGCCGCACCCTTTACCTCAAGGAGACAACATGAAAAAAACAACACTGAACCCTGCTTTGCTGGCGGCCGTGGCCGCGGCCTGCCTATCGGCCACGGCCGGGGCCCAGGCCCAGGCGTATCCCAACAAGCCCGTGCGGCTGGTGGTCGGATATGCACCCGGAGGATCCACCGATCTGAGCGCGCGCATGATTGCCGACGCCTTGGGCAAGGAGCTGGGCCGGCCGTTCGTGGTGGAAAACCGCCCCGGTGCCAACAGCAACATCGGTGCCGAAAGCGTGGTGCGCGCGGCACCCGATGGCTATACCTTGTTCGTGGGGTCGATCTCTACGGCCATCAATCAAGGCCTGTACACCAAGCTGAGTTTCGATGCGGGCCGCGATCTGGTGCCCGTGGCGCAGCTCAACGTCGTTCCCAACATCCTCGCCGTGAACGCGAAATTGCCGGTCTCCAATGTGGCCGACTACGTGGCCTACGCGCGCAAGAATCCCGGCAAGCTCAGCTGTGCCTCGCCGGGCAATGGATCTTCAGCCCACCTGGGGTGCGAGCTTTTCAAATTGCGCACGGGCACCGATATCCTGCATGTGCCGTACCGCGGCAGCGGCCCCGCGGTGGGCGATCTGCTGGGCGGGCAGGTCGATTCGATGATGGACAACCTGCCGCCGCTGCTGCCGCAGATCCGCTCGGGCAAGCTCAAGGGCCTGGCGGTGACCACGGCCCAGCGCGTGGCTTTTGCCGCGGACATCCCCACCCTGCAGGAGTCGGGCATTGCCGACTTCGACGTGGCGGCCTGGTTTGCCGTGTTTGCTCCGGCCGGCACGCCCGAGCAGGTGGTCAAGCGGCTCAATCAGGCCATCAACCACCAGCTCGCGACCAATGCCGACCTGAAAGGCAAGTACGAGACCAACGGCTTTCTGATGCCGCCGGCGCCGAACTCGCCCGCCAGCTTCAAGGCCTTCATGCATGCCGAGATCCAGCGTTGGGGCGAAGTGGCGCGGGCCGCCAAAGTCACCATCGATTGACGGGCCGCAGCATTGCCGGGGCCGCGCCCCGGCAATGCTCAGGATTGCGGCGCCGTGCCGAAATCCACGCTGCCGCACAGCAGTTGCGGGTCCACCAGGCGCCGCAGGCCTTGCGCCAGCTGGCGCGCCGCCTTTGTGGTGTAGCGGTGGTAGTAGGCGCTGTTGTGCGGGCCCACGCCATGCTCGGCGCTGTAGCTGCCGGCGAATTGCTGCACCACCATGGCGTAGATGCGGTCGCGCAGGGCCTGCACGGCGGCCGCGTCATAGGGCTGGCTGGCGTCGCTGCGCCAGATGACGTTGAAGTGCACGCCGCCGTCGGCGATGTGGCCGAAGTCCACGACATGCAGGAACGGAAACTCGGCGGCCACCACGGCACGCGCCGCGCGGCAGAATGCCATGATCTGCGAGCGCGGCACCGACACGTCGAAGGCAATCGGCTTGCCCAGCGCGCGCGCGCCTTCGCTGATGCTGTGGCGCAGGTGCCAGAGTTCGTGGCCGTTGCCGATCACCGCGTTCTCTATCGTCTGCTCGAACTGGTCTTGCAGGAAAGCATTCAGCGCTTCCTGCAGGTCCAGCCCGGTATAGGCCTTGCTGCTGGCCGCTTCGAGTTCGATCAAGATGGCGAAGTCCGGTGCGGGTTCGGGCGCAAAGGGGTTGCGCAGATTGGGCACATGGTCGATGGCCGCCTGCATGGCGTGGCCCGACAGGCCTTCGAACGCGCTCAGGTAGTCGCCCAGATCGCGCTCCAGCGCCTGCAGCAACT
>JAMNYN010000012.1 GCA_023622805.1 Pseudomonadota bacterium
GACATGGCCTTTGTGGCGATAGGTGATGGCGTGCAGCAGGCGCGGGCCGCTGCCGGCGCGTATGCCGGCAATCAGCTGGGCCGCGGCTTCGCTCACGGCCAGCACGTCGTTGCCGTCGACCTGGGTGGCGGCGATCGCCATGGACTCGGCACGGGCGCTCGCGGCGCGCGTGCCGGCCGTCATCGGGCCGGAGCGGGTGGTGGCCGAAATCTGGTTGTCCTCGCAGACGAACAGCACCGGCAACTGATAGACCTGGGCCCAGTTCAGCGCTTCGAGGAAGGGCCCGCGGTTGATCGCGCCGTCGCCGAAAAAGCTCACGGCAATCGCCGCTTCGCCGCGCAGCTTGAGGGCGTGCGCGGCGCCCACGGCAATCGGCAATCCGGCGGTGACCACACCGTTGGCGCCCAGCATGCCGACTGAGAAATCGGCAATGTGCATGGAGCCGCCCTTGCCCTTGTTGTAGCCCGTGGCGCGGCCGAACAGTTCGCACATCATGCGCGTGCTGTCGGCGCCCTTGGCCAGCGTATGGCCGTGGCCGCGGTGGGTGGAAGTGAGCAGGTCGCGCGCATGCAGATGGGCGCAGACGCCGGTGGGCACGGCTTCCTGGCCCGTGGACAGGTGCAGCGGGCCTTTGACCAGTGCGGGCTCGGCGTCGGCGGCGGCGCTCTGGCCCCAGATTTGCACGCCGCCTTGGCTGGCGCGTTCGGCCGCGTCTTCGAAAGCGCGGATACGGACCATGGTCCGGTACAGGGAAAGCAGGTCGGTCATGTGTCGATCAGGCCATGGGACCGGCGGGCGGTCCGTGGCAAGGAAGCGGATGAAGAAGTGCCGCCAGCCCTCCTTGTGGGCGGCCGTCGCGCGAAGCACGAAGACGCGAGGGCGTTGTCTGCGGCCGGTCCATTGTGCGGACAGGATGCGGTTTTTCGCCCTGGGAATGTCACCTAGCTGGGCCGAGCCTGGCGCCGGAACGCCCCGACTTTCGCCGGCGCACGCATCGCTGGCCGCGGGTGCGGCGGCGCCTGTGGCAGCTTGATGAAAATCGCAATCCCCCTGGTAATTTTGCCAAAATCTGTTGGGACATTTGTTCTTATTTATAATCAATATGAATAAGTGTTGAAGATTGTTTGGGTAATTGAAATGTTGGAAAAATGGATTATTGCCAGCACTCTGCTGGCTTGCACGGGAGCGGTAAATGCTCAATCTGTCAGTGCTGAATCGCCGTCGAGTAAAACAATGGAGGCGCAAAAAGACAAGGTGGTTCGATATGCGGCAGGTGAATCCATTTTGTTGGGATACCCGCAATCGAATAAAAATGACAAGCCATTGGAAGCCGATAAATCAAATGGATTGCAGGCCAAGGCGATCCTGTATTCGGCAGGTGACTCCATACCTTTGGGAGTATCGCAGGCAGTTCCACAGAACAATCCCGTGGAACTCGCCAAAGAAAAGGAATCGCATCCGCAAGTCAAAGCTGTCCAATACTCGGCAGGTGATTCCATTCCTTTGGGATATCCGCAAGAAATTCGAAGAAGCATTTCCCCCGATGCGAAGGAGTTGGGGTCACGGAAAAAGTCTGCCGGATATTCGAGTGCTTCCTATATTCCATTGGCAGGAGCTTTGGGGGATAGCGCGACAACACAGATAGGGCTTGCTCAGTCAGGTCTCGTTGAGAAAAATGGATTGATCAACGCTTCGCCGGCCGGGTTGATAGGGCTGTTTGTGATCAAGGCAGGCGCAATTTATTATTTCGATCAGCAAGCGCCTGAGAAACGAAAGTCCGGACTGAAGACGTCGGCAGGCATTTGGGGTGGAATCTCCATGAACAATTTGCTTCTCATTGCGGGATCTTCCAATCCTGTCAGCGTCGTAGGCGGCGCCTTGTTTGGCGCCTATATGTACTATCTAGAGGGCATGGTGTTGGAGAAAGAAGACGCCAGCCAAGCCGCACAAGGATTCAAAGTGAAGCCAAGATGAAAAAGCACCTTAGGGTGCTTTTTTGTTGGCATCTTGAACGCGTCCCTGGCGTTGGGCTGGCTCGGTCGAGGCCCGTGGCCGGACGCGGGTTTGGGGGCTGGGAATGTCACCTCCGCGCGCCGCCGTCTGGCAAGGGGTGGGGCACTGCGCGGCGCAGACTGGGTGGAGGGCTCTCAGGAGGTCCACCATGCCGCACATCATCCGCAGCCTGCAAGACTTGCAGGCCATGGCCGACAACCTCGGCGGCCACTATACGCTGGGCGCCTCGTTGGATGCCCGTGCCACGGCCCACTGGAATGGAGGCGCCGGCTTCGTGCCCATCGGCACCTCCGGCGCGGCGTTCCGCGGCAGCTTTGACGGCATGGGACACACCATCGACGGGCTGAGCATTCACCGTCCGGGTGAAAACCATGTGGGCTTGTTTGGTTACGCCCTGAACGCCACGCTGCGCAATGTGGGCCTGGTCGGGGGCCGCATTCAGGGCGCAGAGAGCGTCGGCGGCCTGGTCGGCTACTTCGGTGCGACCGATGGCGGCGCGGCCTGCATCTCCCGTGCCTATGCGACAGCGCAGGTACAGGGATCGCTGGACAACGCCGGCGGCCTGGTCGGACACCACGAAGCCTACGGCGGCACGTCCTGCATCTCCGGCGCCTATGCCGGCGGCGCGGTGGCATCGACAGGCAGCAACGTCGGCGGCCTGGTGGGGCACAACGAAGCCTGGCGCGGCACGGCCCGCATCGCCAATGCCTATGCCATGGGGCCGGTGGCGGGCCGGGACTACGTCGGCGGGCTGGTGGGCTACAACGATGCCCTCGAAGGCATGGCGCTCATCTCCCATGCCTATGCCACTGGCGCCGTGACCGCCACGGGTGCCGTGGTGGGCGGCCTGGTGGGAATGAACAGCACCGGCACGGTGGAGCGCAGCTTCTACGCCACCACCGATCAGGATGGTCAGCCCATCAACCGCGGCCTGCGCTCGAACGGCCAAGGCAAGACGCTGGATGCGCTCAAGCAGCGGTCGACTTTTGCGGGTTGGCGCATGGGCGACGGCAACAGCGTATGGCTCATCGATGAAGGCCATGGCACGCCGCAGTTGCGCCGCCTGCCGCGATAGGCCGCTCGGCGCCAGTAAACGCTGGAGCCGGCGAGAGATGTCATCTTTTTACGCAACCTTGAAACTATTTGTGTGCACTTGTTACACACACCGAAGAAATGCCACGGACGAGAAAACTCCGTGACGCCTATGCGGTGGATGTGAATTGCGCAGTTTTTCAAGGAGCCGACCTGTGAGTGCACCGACCCCCTTCCCATTGACACGCATGGGGCTGCTGCTGTGCCTGCTGGCGCAGCCTGCCTTGGCCCAGACGGTACCCGATGCGGGGGCTTTGTTGCGCGAAAGCGAGCGCAGCCTGCAAGCGCCCCGGGCCGCCGAGCCGCAGATTCCATTCAGCGTGGCCAAGCCCATGCCCGAGGACGCCAAGGCGGTGCGCATCACCGTGCAGCGCGTGGTCATCGAGGGAGACAGCCTCATTCCCGAGGCCGAATTGCAGGCCCAGGTGCAGGATTTGATCGGTCAGTCGCTGACGCTGGCCGAGCTAGAGCATGCGGCCCAGCGCCTGGCCCAGTATTACCGTGAATGCGGCTGGTATGCGCGCGTCTATCTGCCCGAGCAGGATGTGACCGACGGCAGCCTGCGCATCCAGGTGCTTGAAGGCCGCTACGACACCAGCTATCTGACGGTGCAGGCCGGCCAGCGTGCGAACGCGGCGAATGTGCAGCGTGTGATCACCCGGCGATTGGTGACGGGAGCGCCCCTGTCCGCGTCCGAGCTCGAGCGCGGCCTGTTGCTGGCCAACGACTTGCCGGGCATACAGGCCAATGGGCTGCTGCAGGCCTGCGAGGATGAGCAAGGGCATTCCGATCTGCTGCTGACGGTGCAGGACACGGCCTTCGTCACCGGCGATGTGGGTTTGAACAACCATGGCATTCGCTCCACGGGCCGCGCCCAGCTGGTGGGCGGCGTGGCGCTGAACAATCTGTCGGGCAAAGGCGACCAACTGAGCTTTCGGTTGCTGGCTTCCGAAGGCGTGCGCAGCGCGGTGGCGCGCTACAGCCTGCCGCTGGGCTACGACGGGCTGCGCTTGGCGGTCCATGGCTCGCTGCTGGGCTATACGCTGGGCGGCAGCTACCGACCTCTGGAGGCCGAAGGCCAGGCCCGCACCGCAGGGCTGACGCTCAGCTACCCGCTGCTGCGCCAGAGCGAGCGCAACCTGACCCTGTCGGCGGGCTATGAACACCGGCGCTACCGCGACGACATGCTGGGCGCCGCGCTGCGCCGCCATGACATCAACGCCTTGAACCTGGGTCTGAACGGCGACCTGCGCGACGGCTTCGGGGGCGGGGGGATGTCATGGGGCGCCGCGCAGCTCATGCACGGCCGGTTGGCCATGGAAGACATCGTCGCCGACCGGACCCAGGACGCCGCGGGCCCACGCAGCCGGGGTGATTACACCAAGCTCGCGCTGCAACTGGGCCGCATGCAATCGCTGGGCGCAGGCTGGCAAATGCAGCTCGCCTTGTCGGGCCAGACGGCCAGCGGCAACCTGGCCAGCTCCGAGCGCATGACGCTGGGCGGACCCAGCCAGGTGCGCGCCTACCCCGTCAACGAAGCCGATGGGGATCAAGGCCTGTTGCTCAAGCTCGAGCTGCAACGCGAACTCGGCGGTGGCTGGCAGGCGGTGGCCTTCTACGACGCCGGCCGTATCCGCCAGCACAAACGCCTCTGGTCGGGCTGGGACGGCGGCAGCCGCCAGCCCAACAGCTACAGCCTGTCGGGGGCCGGGGTCGGCGTGAACTGGCGCGGCACGGGCAGCCTGAGCGGCTGGCAACTCGCAGCCAGCGTGGCCGCGCCCGTGGGCGGCAATCCGGGCAGTGCCCAGGGCCGCAACAGCGACGGCAGCAGTGCCCGCAGCACGCGCGGCTGGCTCAGCGTGAACCGCATTTTCTGAATCCCTGAAACGGCGGTGACCAAGGGCCTGGCCATGCGTGCCAGGCCCCGGCCTCGCCGGGCTGTCTTTTGAACTGTTGCAGGAGCTTCGCCATGAACCACAGCTACCGCCTTGTGTGGAACGACGCCAGCCAGCGCTACGTTGCCGCCCCAGAAACCGCCCGTGGCCGAGGCAAGGGCCGCGCCGCCAAAACCCTGGCGCCCGCGGCGGCGCTGCTGGGCGCACTGCTCGCGCTGCCGGCCTGGGCCCAGCCGCCGCCGGCCCATACCCTGCCCACCGGCGGTCAGGTGGTGGTGGGCCAGGCGCGGATCGCCCAAAGCGGCAGCCAGATGCATATCCAGCAGGACAGCCAGAAGGCCATCCTGCAGTGGCAGGGCTTTGACATCGGCAGCGCTGCCAGCGTGCGTTTCAACCAACCGGGCGCCAGCGCCGTGGCGCTCAACCGTGTCGTTGCCGGCAACGCCAGCCAGATCCACGGCCAGCTCAGCGCCAACGGCCAGGTCTGGCTGGTCAATCCCAACGGTGTCGTTTTCGGCCAGGGCAGCCGGGTGAATGTGGGCGGACTTGTGGCGTCGACGCTGGACACCAGCAATGACGATTTCCTGGCCGGCAAGGCCCAGTTCACGCGTGCCAGCGCGGCGCAAGGCGGCATCAGCAACCAGGGCGAAATCACGGCCACGGGCGACGGGCAGGGCGGCGGACTGGTGGCGCTGCTCGCACCCACGGTAAAGAACGAAGGCATCATCCGTGCCCAACTGGGCAATGTGGTGCTGGCCGGCGGTGACCGGGTGGGCTTGCAGGCCGGCGCGAATGGCTTTTTGCAGGTGGCGCTGGAGCCTTCCACGGTCAAGACGCTGATCGAGAACAAGCAACTGATCATGGCCGACGGCGGCCAGGTGCTGATGACGGGCCGGGCCGCCGACGCGCTGTCGGCCAGCGTGGTCGCCAACAGCGGCACGGTGCAGGCGCGCACGCTGGCGCAAAAGAACGGACGAATCCTGCTGCTGGCCGACATGCAGCATGGCGAAGTCCAGGCCGCGGGCACGCTGCAGGCGAATTTTGTCGAAACTTCGGCGGCCGGTGTGCAAATCGACTCCCAGCTGAAAGTGCTGACCGATGGCGGCCACTGGCTGATCGACCCGGTGGACATCACCATCGACCAAGGCAAGGCCACGGCGATCGAGGCCGCGCTCGGCGACGGCGATGTGACCGTGACCACGTCGAACGGCGGCAACAACCCTTGGGGCAGCAGCGGCGCAGGTGCGGACAAAGGCGATATCCACGTCAACGCGGACATCAGCTACGCGAAAAACAAGCTGACCCTGAATGCGGACAACCACCTCAATATCAACGCCAGGATTGCCGTCAATGGCGACGGCACGCTGGCCTTGAATTACGGTGGCACGGCGGGCGATCCCAACGCCGTGCCCGTGCCAGGCAGCAACCTGAATGTCAGCGGGCAGGTGGATTTTGCGAAGGCCGGCACCGATCTGCTGAGCGTCAACGGCCATGGCTATACGGTCATCAACAGCCTGGATGCCTTGCAGAAAATGAACGATGGTCTCGGCGGCAAATACGCGCTGGGCGGCTCGGTGGATGCGAGTGTCACGGCCGGTTGGAACGACTTACGAGGCTTTGTGCCGATTGGCAATGACGTAGCCGCATTCACCGGCACTTTCGATGGTCTGGGCCACACCATCAGCGGGTTGATCATCAACCGCTTGGCCGAAGATTATGTCGGTCTGTTCGGCTATGCCAGGAACGTCACGTTGCGCAATGTGGGCCTGGTGGGGGGGCGTGTCAGTGGGTACTCCTTGGTCGGAGGGCTGGTCGGCTACAACGAGGCCTATAGTGGTACGGCCAGCATTTCCAATGTCTACTCTACGGGGCAGGTGTCGGGTCTTGGTGACTCTGTCGGCGGGCTGGTCGGTCGGAATGCTGCTATCAGTGGCACGGCCAGCATTTTCAATGCCTATGCAACAGGGCAGGTGTCGGGCTCGCGTGGCAACGTCGGCGGGCTGGTCGGCCTGAACAGTGCCACCATCGGAGGCATGGCCAGTATTTTCAATGCCTATGCGACAGGGCAGGTGTCGAGCTTGGGTACCGACGTGTGGGGTTTGACTAGCAACACCGGTGGGCTGGTCGGCTACAACAATGCCTTTGCCAACGGCACGGCCAGCATTTTCAATGCCTATGCTACAGGGCAGGTGTCGGGCCGGCGTAGCCACGTCGGTGGGCTGGTCGGCTACAACAATGCTGACAACGGCACGGCCAGCATTTCCAATGCCTATGCCACAGGGCAGGTGTCGGGCTTGAGTGGCTACGTCGGTGGACTGGTCGGCCAAAACACTGCCAACTACGGCACGGCCAGCATTTCCAATGCCTATGCGACAGGGCAGGTGTCGGGCTCGAGTGGTTACATCGGTGGACTGGTCGGCCAAAACACTGTTAACTATGGCACGGCCAGCATTTCCAATGCCTATTGGGACAAAGACAGTACCGGGCAGACGCAGGCGGTAGGCGCGAATGATGGCGGCACTGTCGCCGCGTCGGTCATGGCGATCGACAGCACCAACCGCCATCTGCATGCCAGCTATGTCCATTTGGGCACCTGGACCGAAACCGCCGCGGGTTCGGGCGTCTGGCAAGCCAAGGATGCCAGCGGCGTCGTGCAGTGGGTCATGTTCGAAGGCTCGACCCGTCCCTTCCTGGCCAGCGAGTACAGCACGTTCATTCGCAACGACCACCAGTTGCAACTCATGGCTTACAAGCCGGGAGCCAGTTATGCCCTGGCGGGCGATATCGATGCCAGCGCCACCCTGGTCGCTGCAGTCAACGCCAAAACCCATAGCGGTATGTGGGGCAGCAAGGGGTTTGTTCCGGTGGGCAACGACCGCGCCAAATTCACCGGCATCTTTGACGGCCTGGGTCATACCGTCAACGGCTTGACCGTCAACCGCTCGGGCGAAACATATCTGGGCCTATTCGGCTATGCCGAGAACGCTACGTTGCGTAATGTCGGCTTGGAAGGCGGCAGTGTGACTGGCGGCAGCCAAGGCCTTGCTACCTACGCTGGCGGGCTGGTCGGCTATCAGGATGGGGGCAGCATTTCCCATGCTTATGCCACCGGGGCTGTGACGGTATCTTCCTCCTTCTCCTTCTCCTTCTCCTTCTCCTCCTCCTCCTCCTACGGTGGCGGGTTGGTCGGCTATATGGCCAGAGGCAGCATCTCCAATGCCTATGCCAGCGGGGCTGTGGCGGCTTCTTCTTCCTCTTCCTATGCCTTCCCCGGCGTTGCCTTGGCCTCCGCCTACGCTGGCGGGCTGGTTGGCTATAGCGCTGGGGGCAGCATTTCAGATGCCTATGCTACCGGGGCTGTGACGGCATCCTCCTCTCCCTCCAATCCCTACTTCTCCGCCCGCTCCTACGCTGGCGGACTGGTTGGCTATAACGCGGGAGACAGCATTTCCCATGCCTATGCCTCGGGGGCTGTGAAGGCCAGCGCCTCCAACTCCTCCAATTCATCCAGCTCCGCCAACACCTCCTACTCCCACGCCGGCGGGCTGGTGGGCTATCTCGATGAAGGACGCATTTCTGATGCCTATGCCACCGGGGCTGTGACTGCTACCTCTGCTGCCTCCTCCGCCTCCTCCACCCCTTATTCCTACGCTGGCGGGCTGGTCGGCTACAGCAAGGCTGTCGGCGGAACGGCCAGCATTTCCCATGCCTATGCAACTGGGAAGGTCGAAGCCTCCGCCACCTCCCCCTCCACTCCCTCCCACACCTACGCTGGCGGGTTGGTTGGCTATCAGGATGGGGGCAGCATTTCCCATACTTATGCCTCCGGGGCTGTGACTGCCACGTCTTCCATCTCCTTCGCTGCCGGGCTGGTGAGTGACAGCAAGGGCGGCAGCATTGAAAACAGCTTCTACGCCACCACTGACGCCGATGGCAAGGCCATCAACCGTTCAGGCATCTCCCTTTCAGGAGTGCAGGGCAAGACCTTTGCCGAACTCCAGCAGTTGGCCACCTTTGCCGGTTGGGACATGGACGATCAGGGCGGCACCGGCCGCACCTGGCGCATTTACGAAGGCTCGACCACGCCGCTGCTGCGCAGCTTTTTGAAGGGGGTGACCGTGACCGCAACCGCGACCGACACTGCCGGAAAAACCTATGACGGCAGCGCCGCCAGCGTAGGCGCCACTTACACCACCGATGTGGCTGGTTCCACGCTGGACGGCAGCCTGCGCTACTCCACCACCGATAAAAACGCCGGCACTTACAGTATCGCTGACGGAACGCTCAAGGTCGGGGGGATGCATTCCGGTCAGCAGGGCTACGACATCAGCTATGCCAACAGCACTCCAGACCTGTCGTTGACCATTGGGAGAGCCACGTTGAGCGTGACGGGCACGACGGTGGCGGGCAAGACCTACGATGGCGACACCACGGCCAAGGCCTATGCCGGCCAACTCCAAGGTCTGGTGGGCGATGAGCGGCTGGGCGTCAGCGTCCTCAGCAGCAACTTCAACGACAAGAACGCGGGTGACCGCACGGTCACTGTCGGCTATGGGCTGGCCAATGGCGGCAACGGCGG
>JAMNYN010000206.1 GCA_023622805.1 Pseudomonadota bacterium
GATCTCGCCTTCGCCCAGCACGACGTACTTGAGCGAGGTCAGGCCTTCGATGCCCACCGGGCCGCGCGCATGGAACTTGTCGGTGCTGATGCCGATTTCGGCGCCCAGGCCGTACTCGAAGCCGTCGGCGAAGCGGGTGCTGGTATTGACCATCACGCTGGCCGAGTCGACTTCGCGCAGGAATTGCTGCGCATGGCGGTGGTCGGTGGTGAGAATGGCTTCGGTGTGGCCGCTGGAGTAGCGGTTGATGTGGGCAATCGCCTCGTCCACGCCAGACACCAGCTTGATGCTGATGACGGGCGCGAGGTATTCCTCGCTCCAGTCCTGCTCGGTCGCCGGCACCAGTTGGGCGCCGGGCACGGCCTGCAGCAAGGCCAGGGATTCGGGGCAGCCGCGCATTTCCACGCCCTTGGCGGCAAACACCGCGCCGATGGCAGGCAGGAACTGCGCCGCCACGCCGCGCGCCACCAGCAAGCTTTCGCTGGCATTGCAGGGGCTGTATTTGCTGGTCTTGGCGTTGTCGGCCACCTTGACGGCCATGGCCAGATCGCAAGGGTCGTCGACGTAGGTGTGGCAGTTGCCGTCCAGGTGCTTGATCACGGGCACCTTGGCATCGCGGCTGATGCGCTCGATCAGGCCCTTGCCGCCGCGCGGAATGATCACGTCGACATATTCGGGCATGGCGATGAGCTGGCCCACGACTTCGCGGTCGGTGGTCTGCACCAGTTGCACCGCGTGCTCGGGCAGGCCGGCTTCGGCCAGGGCCTGCTGCACCAGCCGGGCCAGCGCCTTGTTGGAAGCGATGGCTTCCGAGCCGCCGCGCAGAATGCAGGCGTTGCCGCTCTTGATCGACAGGCTCGCGGCCTCGATGGTGACGTTGGGACGGCTTTCGTAAATCATGCCGAAAACGCCGATGGGCACGCGCATCTGGCCCACGCGGATGCCGCTGGGCTGCTGCTTCATGCCGACGATTTCGCCGATCACATCGGACATGGCCGCGAGCTGCTCGCAGCCCTGGGCGCAGGTTTCAAGCACCTTGGGGGTCAAACGCAGGCGGTCGACCATGGGTGCCGACAGGCCGTTGGCCTCGGCCGGCGCCAGGTCCAGCGCATTGTCGGCCTGCAGGGCCGCGGTGTTTGCGCGCAGCAGCCGGGCCAGCGCCAGCAGGGCGCGGCTTTTGGTGGCCGCCGAGGCGCGGGCCATCTGTGCCGAGGCGGCTTTGGCCTGGGCACCAAGGGTGTGTGTGTATTCCACGATATTGAGCGCGTTCATGCCGCGATTTTGACCGAGTTGCGGCCCGCACAGCGTCTGGTGGCGCAGAAGCCTCACTTCCCCATGCGCCGAGCGCTTGGCACAATGTCGCCATGGCCGGCCCATGCCGCCCGCCCCGACCACCTATACCCCCTGGAGAGACCGACATGACCGTCAACACCGCACTGTTTGAACTGCATACGCTGCAGCAAGGCTTGCAGCAGCTGGCGGCCGAAAAAATCACGGTCGAGGAACTCAGCGCCCAGGCCCGCGCTTCCAGCCATTTGCTGGCCAGCCTGCCGCCACGCTATTCCACGGTGCTGATGGACCTGCTCGACCGGATCGAAGCCAGCGCCCTGTTCACCGAGGAAAGCTGCTCGTTCAGCCAATCCGATCTGCTGGCCCATTTGCAGGGCTGGGCGGACAAGGCCCAAGAAACTCTGGAACTCACCCCCTGAGCCGCTGCGCGGCTTCCCCCTCTCATCCTGCGGTGGAGAGGGACGACCGGTCGCTGCGGGGAGGCCCTTGCTCCGGTCCCCCGACTGGGCCGCGCCAGTTGCATGGGCTGCAGGCGATGCAAGCGCTGAAAAAGAGGCAGCGTTGCTCAGGCTTTGAAAGATTGAACGACTTCAAAGGCCAGACGACGCAAGGCTTGCCAGCCGTCCTGGGGCCAGCCTGGGGCCTTGAGGCCTTTGACGATGCCGTCCACAGCGTGCGCGGACTGCAGTAGCTGGGCTGCGGCCTGGTCGCTCAGGCGGGGCACGACGCGCTCGAACAGCCGCTCTTTCACGCCCCAGATGCGCTGCTCGCGCAAGGCCATGGGCAGGGGGCGGCCGCCAGCGATCGCGTCCTTGACGCGCTTGAGGGAGCGAATGTCTTCGGCCAGCGCCCAATGCACCAGCACTTCGGCCACGCCTTCGGCCTGCAGGCCGTCGAGCATGCGCTGCACGCGCGCGAGCTGGCCGGACAGCACGGCTTCCGACAGCTTGAACACGTCGTAGCGCGCCACGTTCAGCACCGCCTGCTCGATCTGCGCGCTTTGCAGCTCGCCGGGCGGGTACAGCAGGGCCAGTTTCTGGATTTCCTGGTGCGCGGCCAGCAGATTGCCTTCGACCCGGTCGGCGAAGAACTGCAGCGTACGCTGGCCTTCCTCGCCCGCGGCCACGCGCTGGCCCTGGGCGCCCAGTCGCTGGGCGATCCAGGACGGCAGGGCCGTGCGCTCGATGGGCTCGATCTGCAGCGTGACGCCATGGGCTTCGAGCGCGGCAAACCAGGCCCCGCTCTTGGTGGCCTTGTCCAGGCGCGGCAGCATCACCAGGGTCAGCGTGCTGTCGTTGCCTTGCGCGGCTTCTGCCAGTTGCTGCAGCGCCAGGCTGCCGTCCTTGCCGGGCTTGCCCGAAGGAATGCGGACTTCGAGGATTTGCTTGTCGGCGAACAGCGACAGCGAGCCGCCGGCCGCGAGCACCGCACTCCAGTCGAAGTGCGCGCCGGCGACGGTATGGCTGCTGCGCTCGGAATAACCCGCGGCACGCGCCGCGGCACGGATGGCGTCGGCCGCCTCCTGCTGCTGCAGCGGCTCATCGCCGTGCAAGGTGTAGAGCGCGCGCAGGCCTTTGCCCAGATGGGCGTTGAGCTGATTCAGAGCAAGCTGCATGGGCGCGTCACAGCGTCTTCACGGCAGCCAGTCGGCGCAGCAGCTGCTGCACCACATCGGTCTGCATGTTGCGGTAGAGCATCTGCTCTTCCGCCTCCTTGGACAGGGCGATGGTTTCGTTGTAGCTGATATCGCGCTGCTGCAGCAGTTCGGTATCGGGAATGATTTCGTCACCGTTGGGCTTGCGCAGCAGGAAGTGCACGCGCAGGCGCAGTTGCAGTTCGCGCACCTGGCCCGAAGCGTTGAGGCCCACGACCACGCGTTCCCGGTTCTCGCTCAGCAGCACGAAGATGACTTCGGCGGAATCGGGCGAACTGGGATCGCGCAGCACCTTGAGTTTGTCGGTCGACGAGGCCAGCGTGCGCTCAAGCTCGCGCGCCAGCAAGGAGCCACGCGGGGCCTGGACGAACAGCGAGCGGAATGCGAACTCGGGCACGCCGCGCAGGCGGAACCCGCACGCCGCCAGCATTGGCACCACGGACACCAGAGAGAGCAGCGTGCGTTTGCGCATGTCAGATCACCACGTTCACGAGTCGGCCCGGCACCACCACCACTTTTTTGGGAGCAGCGCCCGCGGCCTGTTTCAGGAAAGCGTCGCTGGCCAGGGCCAGGCGCTCGATTTCAGCCTTGTCCGCCGTGGCGGACACCAGGATGGAGCCGCGCAGCTTGCCGTTGACCTGCAGCATCAGCTCGATCTCGTCCTGCACCAGAGCGCCGGCATCGACCTGCGGCCAGGGCGCATCCAGCAGTTCACCCAGGTGCTGGCTGTAGCCCAGGCTGCTCCACAGCGCATGGGTGACGTGGGGCGTGGCCGGGTACAGGCAGCGCAGCAGGATGCCAAAGCCTTCGATGGCCGCGATCTGGCCTTCGGGCGTGTCCGTGCCCTTGAAGCTTTCCAGCGCGTTGATCATCTTCATCGCGCCCGAGACCACGGTGTTGTACTGCATGCGCTGGTAGTCGTAGTCCACCTGCTTGAGCACGCTGTGGATTTCCAGGCGCAAGGCCTTGGCGTCCTTGCCGAAGGCCACGCCTTGCAGGTCGCCGGCGCTGGCGCTCACCGCGTCGGCGGCCGCGTAGTCGCTGCCCAGCAGCTTGAAGCCGTAGTTGTAGACCCGGCGCAGGAAGCGGTAGCTGCCTTCGACGGCCGCGTCGTTCCACTCCAGCGTGGCTTCGGGCGGCGCCGTGAACATGGTGTACAGACGGGCCGTGTCGGCGCCGTACTTGCCGATCAGCTCCTGCGGATCGATGCCGTTGTTCTTGGACTTGGACATGGTGCCCACGCCCTCGTAGTCGATGACCGTGTCCACGGGCAGCAGGCCGTCGGCGCTTTCGACCGCGACCTTGAGCTTGGCGCCCACGATCTTGCCGGTCTCGTCGAGCACATGCTCCACGTCCTTGGGCCAGAAGTATTCCTTGGCACCCTTGGCCGTGCGGCGGCTGTAGATGTGGTTGAGCACCATGCCCTGGGTCAGCAGCTGCGAGAACGGCTCGTCGAACTTGACCAGGCCCAGGTCACGCATGACCTTGGTCCAGAAGCGTGCGTACAGCAGGTGCAGGATGGCATGTTCGATGCCGCCGATGTACTGGTCCATGCCGCTGCCGCCATGGGCGCCCTGCGGGTCACGCATCCAGTAGTCCGTGCCTGCGCCGACCATTTGCTCGGCGTTCTGGGCGTCGCAATAGCGCATGAAGTACCAGGAGCTGTCCACGAAGGTGTCCATGGTGTCGGTCTCGCGGCGAGCGCTCTTGCCGCAGCAGGGGCAGACCACGCCGGCGTGGAAGACTTCGCTCTTGACCAGCGGATTGCCGGAACCATCGGGCACCAGGTCTTGCGGCAAGACCACGGGCAGGTCTTTTTCCGGCACCGGCTGGGCACCGCAATCGACGCAATGGATGATGGGGATGGGCGTGCCCCAGTAGCGCTGGCGGCTCACGCCCCAGTCGCGCAGGCGCCAAGTGGTTTTCTTCTCGCCCAGGCCCAGGGCGGCGACCAGTTCGGCCACCTTGTCCACGGCCTGCGCGCAGCTCAGGCCGTCGAGCACGCCGGAATTGACGCAGACGGCCTTTTGCTTGTCGCCGTACCAGTCGGCCCAGGCTTCGGTCGAGAAGCTTTCGCCTTCGGCGGCCACGACCTGGCGAATCGGCAGGTCGTATTTCTGGGCGAAAGCGAAGTCGCGCTCGTCATGGGCGGGCACGCCCATCACGGCGCCGTCGCCGTAGCCCATCAGCACGTAGTTGCCGACCCAGACCGCGACCTGCTGGCCCGTCAGCGGGTGGGTGACGAACAGGCCCGTGGGCATGCCCTCTTTTTCCTTGACGGCGAGTTCGGCTTCGGTGGTGCCGCCCTTCTTGCACTCTTCAATGAAGGCCGCGAGCGCGGGATTGCTGGCCGCGGCGTGCATGGCCAGCGGGTGCTCGGGAGCGACCGCGCAGAAGGTCACGCCCATGACGGTGTCGGCACGCGTGGTGAACACGTACATCTTGCCGTCCTGGATCAGCGCGCCTTGGGCGTCGCGGATGTCGTGCGTGAACGCAAAGCGCACGCCGCTGGACTTGCCGATCCAGTTTTCCTGCATCAGGCGCACCTTGTCGGGCCAGCCGGTCAGCGTGGCCTTGTCGTTGCCGACCTGCACATGGTCCAGCAGCTCCTGGGCGTAATCCGTGATCTTCAGGTAGTAGCCCGGGATCTCGCGCTTTTCCACCAGCGCGCCGGTACGCCAGCCGCGGCCGTCGATGACCTGCTCGTTGGCCAGCACGGTCTGGTCGACCGGGTCCCAGTTCACGACCTGGGTCTTGCGGTAGGCAATGCCCTTGTCCAGCATCTTCAGGAACAGCCACTGGTTCCAGCGGTAGTAGGCCGGGTCGCAGGTGGAGATTTCGCGGCTCCAGTCGATGGCCAGGCCCATGGACTGCATCTGCTTCTTCATGTAAGCGATGTTGTCGTAGGTCCACTGGGCCGGCGGCACCTTGTTCTTCAAGGCCGCGTTTTCCGCGGGCAGGCCGAACGCGTCCCAACCCATGGGCATCAGGACGTTGAAGCCCTTCATGCGCAGCTGGCGCGCCAGCATGTCGTTGATGGTGTAGTTGCGCACATGGCCCATGTGCAGCTTGCCGCTGGGGTAGGGCAGCATGGAGCAGGCGTAGAACTTCTTCTTGCTGCTGTCTTCGGTGACACGGTAAGCGTCACGGGCGGCCCAGTGCTCATGCGCCGCGCGCTCGAGCTCGATGTGGTTGTATTTGTCTTGCATGATGGAGAGCGGGATCCGGCAGCAGGTCGCCGGTGAAAGCCAAGGTCAACCGGGATTTTAGGCCGGACGCCACACCGCACCATCGCGGCTGGCTATGTCCCTCTGCGCTGCAGCCGGCAAAAGGGTCTTGAACACGTGGCTCACCGGCCTTTGCCGCTGTTGCCTATGCTGTGCAATCCGTCCGGCCGACGCAAGGAACTTGTTGCGCGGCCGTCGGTCTCACCCCGTCTTTTCCCGCCTTCTTGAGGAGTCTCTTCTGGTGCCTTGGTCATTGATTTACGAACTGGACCCATGGATGCAATCTGTCGTGGGTCTGGTCCTGCTGGCACTGCTGGCCGTCGCGAGCCGCTATCTGGCGCAGTTTCTCCTGCAGCGCGTGGTGCGCCGGGTGCGCCTGGGCCTGGCCGCGAACTGGGCGGACATCCTGCTGCACGACAAGGTGCTGCGGCGGCTCACGCAGACCGTGCCGTGGCTGGTCGTGCAGATCGGCATGGCGGACGTGCCCCACCTGCCTGCGCGGCTGCATGGTCTGCTGCTGAACCTGGCGGTCGCGGTGAGCATCGTGCTGGTGCTGCGCACGTTCAATGCGCTGCTCGATGCGATGAACGAGACCCACGACCGCAAGGAGAGGATCAAGAACTCGACGCATTCGATCAAGAGCTATGTGCAGCTGGGCAAGCTGCTGGCCGTGCTGGTCGCCGCCGTACTGGTCATGGCCACGATGCTGGACCGCTCGCCCCTGCTGCTGCTGTCGGGCCTGGGCGCGCTGTCGGCCGTGCTGATGCTGGTCTTCAAGGACACCATCTTGTCGTTCACCGCCGGCGTGCAGCTGGGCTCCAACGACATGATCCGGGTCGGCGACTGGGTGGAAATGCCCCAGGTCGGCGCCGACGGCTTTGTGATCGACATCGCGCTCAACATCGTCAAGGTGCAGAACTGGGACAAGACCATCACCACCATTCCCACCTGGAAGCTGATGAGCGACAGCTTCAAGAACTGGCGCGGCATGTCGCTGTCGGGCGTGCGCCGCATCCGCCGCGCGCTGCGCATCGACGCCGACACCATCCAGGTGCTGAGCGATGCGCAGCTGCAGGAGTTGTCAAAAGTGGCGCTGCTGCAGGACTATCTGGCCGACAAGCGCGCCCAGACCGCGGCCCTGCCCGCCTCGGCGTTCGCCCAGGCCGCGCCCTTCCAGCCGCTGCAGCTGACCAATCTGGAGCTGCTGCGCGCCTACGCCTATGCCTATCTGCGGGTCCATCCGGGCATACAGCAGGACACCTACCTGCTGGCGCGCACGCTGGAGCCGACCACCGAAGGCGTGCCGCTGGAGCTGTACTGCTACACCTCCACCTCGGTCTGGGTCGAGTACGAGAACATCCAGGGCAGCATTTTCGACCATCTGATGGGCGTGCTGCCGGAGTTCGGCCTGCGCCTGTACCAGCGTCCTTCGGGCAACGATGTGCTGTCGGGACTGCGGCCGCTGGCCACGGGGCCTGCCCACCGCGGCGACTGATGGCTTGATCAGCGGGCCGGCGCGGCAGGCTCGGCCACGAAGCCGATGCGCTCCAGGCCGGCCGCATGGGCCCAGCCCATCACGGCCACCACCCGCCCGTAGGGCACGGCGGCATCGGCGCGCAGCTGCAGTTCGGCCTGCGGATGGGCGGCCGCCAGGGCCGCCAGGCGTTCGCGCAACTGGGCCTCGTTCAGCGCGGCGCCATCGACCCACAGATCGCCCTGGGCGTCGACTGTCAGCGCCAGTGCCTGTTCGGGCGTGGAGGGGGTGGCCGGCGCCGTCCCCTGGGCCTGGGGCAGGCGCACACGCAGCGAGGCGGCCAGCACGGGCGCGGCCAGAATGAAAATCACCACCAGCACCAGCATCACGTCGACCAGCGGCGTGACATTGATGCCGCCCAGCGGCTCAGGCCGTGGCGTGGTGCGGTGGTCGAAGCGGCCGAATGCCATGGTGCGGCGGCGGGATTCAGGCCCGGGAGGCAGCGGCCGTGTCGGTCGCAGCGCCGAAGACGGCCTGGACATCGTGGGCAAAGCCTTCGAGATCGGCTTCGATGCGGCTGGCGCTGCGGCCCAGCAGGTTGTAGCCCAGCACGGCCGGGATGGCCACGGCCAGGCCTGCGGCCGTCATCACCAGGGCTTCGCCCACCGGCGCGGCCAGTTGATCGATGCCAATGCTCTGGCTGCCGGCCAGCATGGACAGCGCATGGTGAATGCCCCAGACCGTGCCCAGCAGGCCCACGAAGGGCGCAATCGTGGCCACCGTGGCCAGCAGCACCTGGCCCCACTGCAAGGGCTCGCTCGCTGCCTGCAGCGCTTCGCGCAGGCCGCGCGTGAGCTGTGCCGAGGCGGCGCCCTGCTGGGCCAAGGGGGCGGAAATGTCGCCGACGCCCGTCTTTGACGACGCTCTATGCGCCTCCAGCGCCTGCACCATCGGCAGCACCAAGCCGCAGGCGTCGAGCGCCTCCACCCGGGAGCGGGCCGTGGCGACATCGGTCGCCTGCCAGAACGCGGCCAGGCACAGCGGCACCTGGCGCTGGCTGCGTACCAGCAGCCAGGCCTTGTAGGCCATGACCACCCAGCTGACCACCGACAAGGCCAGCAGCAGCAAGGCGGTGGCCTGGGTGACCAGGTCGCCTTGTTGGAGCCAGAGCCAGCGGTCCATGGGCTGGATCAGCGCAGGCCCAGCACGTCGAACATGTCGAACATGCCGTGCGGCTTGTCGGCCAGGAAGTGCACGGCGCGCAGGCTGCCCTGGGCATAGGTTTCGCGGCTCGAGGACTTGTGGGAGATTTCTATGCGCTCGCCGATGCCGGCGAACAGCACGGTGTGGTCGCCGACGATATCGCCGCCGCGCACCGTGGCAAAACCGATGGACGAAGGGTCGCGCGCGCCGGTATGGCCGTAGCGCTCGTAGACCGCGCATTCGTTCAGGTCGCGGCCCAGGGCTTGGGCGATGACTTCGCCCATCTTCAGCGCCGTGCCCGAAGGCGCGTCGACCTTGTGGCGATGGTGGGCTTCGACGATTTCAATGTCATAGCCCGTGGACAAGGCCTTGGCCGCCATTTCCAGCAGCTTGAGCGTGACGTTCACGCCCACGCTCATGTTCGGCGCCAGCATCACGGCGACTTTTTGCGCGCCTTCGGCCAGGGTCTGCTTTTGCGCATCGCTGAAACCGGTCGTGCCTATCACCAGCTTCACACCCAGCTCGGTGCAGGCCTGCAAATGGGCCAGCGTGCCTTCGGGCCGCGTGAAATCGATCAGCACCTGTGCTTCGGCCAAGCCCTGGTGCAGGTCGGAAGTGATGGTCACGCCGCTGGCATGGCCCAGAAAAGCCGAAGCATCCAGGCCCAGGGCCGGGCTGCCGGGCACATCCAGGGCACCGGCCAGAACACAGTCCGGGCTGTT
>JAMNYN010000026.1 GCA_023622805.1 Pseudomonadota bacterium
CAAGCTGTCCTCCAGCTGGGCTGGCGACGGCAAGAAGAAAGAAATCAAGACCCGCGGCGACAGCGGCCCCAGCCGTGGCGGCGGTGGCAGCAACTGGCGCGGCGGTCCGCGCGGCGGCAGCCGTCGTGGCGGCGGCAACGACCGCAACGATCACCACCAGCATGCGCAGGTGGAGTTCCGTGCGATCGAAGTGCACGTGCCCGAAACCATCACGGTTTCCGAGCTCGCACACAAGATGTCGGTCAAGGCGTCCGAACTGATCAAGATCCTGATGAAGATGGGCCAGATGGTCACCATCAATCAGCCTCTGGACCAGGACACGGCCATGATCGTGGTCGAGGAAATGGGTCACACCGCCAAGGTGGCTGCTCTGGACGATCCGGAAGCATTCACTTTCGAGGAAACCTCGCAGCAGGATGCAGAAGCCCTGCCACGCGCACCAGTGGTGACCGTGATGGGTCACGTCGATCACGGCAAGACCTCGCTGCTGGATTACATCCGTCGCACCAAGGTTGCTGGCGGCGAAGCCGGTGGTATTACCCAGCACATCGGTGCCTACCATGTGAAGACCGAACGCGGCATGGTGTCCTTCCTCGACACCCCTGGTCACGAGGCCTTCACGGCCATGCGTGCCCGCGGTGCCCAGGCAACCGACATCGTGATTCTGGTGGTCGCTGCGGACGACGGCGTGATGCCTCAGACCAAGGAAGCCATCAAGCACGCCAAGGCGGCTGGTGTTCCTATCGTCGTGGCAATCACCAAGTCGGACAAGCCCGACGCCAACTTCGAGCGCGTCAAGCAAGAGCTGGTGGTGCAGGAAGTCGTGCCTGAAGAGTACGGTGGCGAGTCGCCTTTCGTGCACGTGTCTTCCAAGACCGGCATGGGCATCGATGCGCTGCTCGAACAGGTGCTGCTGCAGGCCGAAGTGCTGGAGCTGCGCGCTCCGGTCGACGCCGCGGCCAAGGGCCTGGTCATTGAAGCCCAGCTCGACAAGGGACGTGGTCCCGTGGCGACGGTGCTGATTCAATCCGGTACGCTCAAGGTGGGCGACGTGGTTCTGGCCGGTCAAACCTATGGCCGCGTGCGTGCCATGGTCGACGAAAACGGCAAGTCCACCAAGACGGCTGGTCCTTCGATTCCGGTCGAAATCCAGGGTCTGTCGGATGTGCCGCGGGCTGGTGATGAATTCATGGTGCTGAGCGACGAACGCCGCGCCCGTGAAATCGCCACCTTCCGTGCCGGCAAGTTCCGTCACACCAAGCTGGCCAAGCAACAAGCCGCCAAGCTGGAAAACATGTTTGCCGAAATGACGGCGGGCGAGGTGCAAACCCTGCCCATCATCATCAAGGCCGACGTGCAGGGTTCGCAAGAAGCCCTGGGCCAGTCGCTGCTCAAGCTGTCGACCGACGAAGTGCGCGTACAACTGGTGTATGCCGGTGTGGGCGGCATCAGCGAGTCCGACATCAACCTGGCGATCGCCTCCAAGGCGCTCGTCATCGGCTTCAACGTGCGCGCTGATGCGAATGCCCGTAAGACCGCCGAGAACAACGACGTTGAAATTCGTTACTACAACATCATCTATGATGCTGTGGACGAACTCAAGGCGGCGATGTCCGGCATGCTGGCACCCGAGCAACGCGAAGAGATCATCGGTATGGCCGAGATCCGCACCGTGTTCGTGGCGACGAAGATCGGCACCATTGCCGGTTCGTACATCACGTCCGGTCAGGTCACCCGCAATGCACGCTTCCGCCTGCTGCGCGAGAATATCGTGATCTACACTGGCGAGATCGAATCGATCAAGCGTCTGAAGGACGACGTCAAGGAAGTCAAGGAAGGCTTCGAGTGCGGTATCAAGCTCAAGAACTACAACGACATCAAGGAAGGTGACGTGCTGGAAGTCTTTGAGATCAAGGAAATCGCCCGGACGCTGTAACTTATGGCTGGAAAAAAACGCGCTGCGCCGAATCGCAGTTTCAAAGTCTCCGATCAGATCCAGCGCGATCTGTCGGAGCTGATCGCCCGGGAGTTGAAAGACCCCCGGGTGGGCATGATCACCCTGCAAGGGGTGGAGGTGACTCCGGACTATGCCCACGCCAAAGTGTTTTTCAGCATTCTGACTGGTGATCCCGATCAGACGCTGGAAGGCCTGAATCAGGCTGCAGGCTTCCTGCGCAGCGGCCTGTTCAAGCGTCTGCACATCCACACCGTGCCGACACTGCACTTCGTCTACGACCGCACGACCGAGCGTGCGTCGGACATGAATGCCTTGATCGCCAAGGCTGTTTCTTCGCGCGCGAAAGAAGACTGACATGAACGCGCCACGCACACGGGTGCAGCGGCGCCCTGTGCATGGGGTGTTGCTGCTCGATAAACCGCTGGGGTTTTCCAGCAATGACGCTTTGCAGAAAGTGAAGTGGTTGTTGCGCGCGGAAAAAGCCGGTCATACCGGTACCCTGGATCCCTTGGCCAGCGGCGTATTGCCGCTGTGCTTTGGTGCTGCCACCAAGTTCAGTCAGCTGCAACTTGAAGCGGCCAAGACCTATATCGCCATTGCCCGGCTGGGCGCGACCACGACGACCGCGGATGCGGAAGGCGAAGTGGTGCGCGAACGGCCGGTCGACCTGGCGGCAATGACGCCCGAGCGTCTGCAGGCCGTGGCCCGTCAGTTCAGCGGTCCTATCTTGCAGGTTCCGCCCATGCATAGCGCGCTCAAAAAGGACGGCAAAGCGCTGTACGAGTATGCGCGCGAAGGCATTGAGATCGAACGCCCTGCGCGTGCGGTCACTATCCATGCGCTGGACGTCAGTCTGACGGAAGACGCGGATGGCTGCGCGGCCGTCAAGCTGGTGGTCACCTGCAGCAAAGGCACTTATATCCGCACCCTGGGTGAGGATATCGGGGAGGCCCTGGGCTGTGGCGCCCACCTCCGGTTTCTGCGTCGCACCGATACGGGCGGCCTGGGGCTGGAAGGCTGCGTCACTCTCGAAGCGCTTGAGGCCATGGACGAAGAGCAGCGTCTGCTGCATGTGCAGCCACCGCAAATGTTGCTGCATGAACACACGCCAGTCACGCTGACCGAGTACGATGCCGGACGTTTTCTGTCTGGAATGCGCCGGCGGGGCGACTGGCCGGATGCGACGGCGGTGGCCGTCTATGGCGTGCAGCCGCACGCATTATTGGGAGTAGGCCATGTGCTGGGCGGGGAGCTGATTCCCGACCGCCTGCTGAGCCCCCTGGAAATTCAACAAATTTTGGAAGGCACGCCGCGCCCAACAGACCGCGGCATTTTGGAAACTTTATGAGTACACAAATCCGCAACATCGCCATCATCGCGCACGTTGACCACGGTAAAACCACCATGGTCGATCAGCTGCTGCGCCAGTCCGGCACCTTCGCCGAACATGAGAAGGTGGTTGACACCGTCATGGACAACAATGCCATCGAGCGCGAGCGCGGCATTACCATCCTGGCGAAGAACTGTGCCGTCAGCTGGGAAGGCACCCACATCAACATTCTCGACACGCCCGGTCACGCCGACTTCGGCGGTGAAGTCGAGCGCGCACTGTCGATGGTCGACGGCGTGGTGCTGTTGATCGACGCGCAAGAGGGCCCCATGCCCCAGACGCGTTTCGTGACCAAGAAGGCCTTGGCCCTGGGCCTCAAGCCCATCGTCGTGGTCAACAAGGTGGACAAGCCCGGTGCCCGTCCCGACTACGTGGTCAATGCCGCTTTCGACCTGTTCGACAAGCTCGGCGCTACCGATGAACAGCTGGACTTCCCCGTGGTGTATGCCTCGGGCATCAACGGCTGGTCGGCGCTGGAAGAAGGCGTTCCTGGTGAGCAGTGGGGTCCCGACATGTCGGCCCTGTTCAACACCATCCTGAACCACGTTCCCTCGATCCAAGGCGATGCAACAGCTCCTCTGCAAATGCAGATCTCGGCGCTGGACTACTCGACCTTCGTGGGCCGTATCGGCGTGGGCCGCATCACTGCCGGTACCGTCAAGGCCGGTCAGGAAGTGCTGGTCATGGCCGGTCCCGATGGCAAGAGCTACAAGGGCCGTATCAACCAGATCCAGAAGTTCCAGGGTATCGATCGCGTGCAAGTCACCGAAGCCGGCCCCAGCGACATCGTGCTGGTCAACGGTATGGAAAACCTGGGCATTGGTGAAACCCTCACCGACCCGATCAACCCCAACCCGCTGCCAATGCTCAAGATCGATGAACCGACCTTGACCATGAACTTCTGCGTTAACAACTCGCCTCTGGCGGGTCGTGAAGGCAAGTTCGTGACCAGCCGCCAGATCTGGGACCGCCTGCAAAAGGAACTGCGTTCCAACGTGGCTCTGCGCGTCAAGGAAACGGACGAAGAAGGTATCTTCGAAGTCTCGGGTCGTGGTGAATTGCACCTGACCATCTTGCTCGAAGAAATGCGCCGCGAAGGCTACGAGCTGGCAGTGTCCAAGCCACGCGTGGTGTTCCGTGAGATCGACGGCGTCAAGTGCGAGCCTATCGAGCTGGTGACGGCCGACGTGGAAGAAACCCACCAGGGCGGCGTGATGCAAGCCATGGGCGAGCGCAAGGGCGACCTGGTCAATATGGAATCCGATGGCCGCGGTCGCGTCCGTCTGGAGTACCGTATTCCTGCGCGTGGCCTGATTGGCTTCACCAACGAATTCCTGAACTTGACACGTGGTTCGGGCCTGATCGCCAACATCTTCGACAGCTATGAGCCGCATCGTGGCGACATCGGCGGCCGCAAGAACGGCGTGCTGATCTCCATGGACGACGGTGAAATCTTCACCTACGCCTTGGGCAAGCTCGATGACCGCGGCCGTATGTTCGTCAAGGCGAACGATCCGGTGTACGAAGGCATGATCATCGGCATTCACAGCCGTGACAACGACCTGGTGGTCAACGCCACGCGTACCAAGCAGCTGACCAACTTCCGTGTGTCCGGCAAGGAAGACGCGATCAAGATCACGCCTCCCATCGACCTGTCGCTGGAATACGCTGTGGAATTCATCGAGGACGACGAGCTGGTCGAAATCACGCCCAAGAGCGTGCGAGTGCGCAAGCGCTTCCTGAAGGAAGGCGATCGCAAGCGCAACCGCTGAGATCGACGTCGTGGCTGCGGTGCATTGCACTGCAGCTGCCCAAAAAAAGCCGCCTTGTGCGGCTTTTTTTTCGTCCGCCGGGCCGCCCCAAGGCGAAAAAATACCCCCTTGGGGGGCAGCTGCTACGCGAAGCGAGCAAGCGTGGGGGCTTTTTGTTGCCGCCGGGCCGCCCCAAGGCGAAAAACACCCCCTTGGGGGGGCAGCTGCTACGCGAAGCGAGCAAGCGCGGGGGCTTTTTTTGCCGCCGGGCCGCCCCAAGGCGAAAAACACCCCCTTGGGGGGCAGCTGCTACGCGAAGCGAGCAAGCGCGGGGGCTTTTTTGCCGCCGGGCCGCCCCAAGGCGAAAAACACCCCCTTGGGGGGCAGCTGCTACGCGAAGCGAGTAAGCGTGGGGGCTTTTTTTTGCGTCTGTGACAGGGTGGGGCGGGCGGTCTCGGTTATGGTTGAAAGTTGGCTGCGCAGTTTGATGGCTGCGCTGAATCATCCGGTTGACCAGAGGAAAAAACCATGACGGAGACAAATGCGCTAGTCCTGACCGAAGTTCGCGGTCGCATAGGCTGTATCACCCTCAACCGCCCGCGCGCGCTCAATGCGCTGTCGCTGGAGATGGTGCGTGATCTGATGGCCACGCTGCTGCAGTGGCAGAGCGACCCCCAGGTGCTGGCGGTGGCATTGCGTGGCAGCAACAAGGAGGGCGTGTTCGGCGCGCTGTGCGCGGGCGGTGACATCCGCTTCCTGCACCAGGCCGGCAGCACGGGCAACCCGCAGCTCGAGGACTTCTTCACCGAAGAGTACGCGCTCAACCACCTGATTCACCATTACCCCAAGCCCTATATCGCTTTCATGGACGGCATCGTCATGGGCGGTGGCATGGGCATCAGCCAGGGCGCGAGCGCGCGCATCGTGACCGAGCGCACGAAGATGGCCATGCCCGAGACGGCGATCGGCCTGTTCCCCGATGTCGGAGGCGGCCACTTCCTGAGCCGCTGCCCGGGCCGAGCTGGCGAATGGCTGGCATTGACCGGCGAGACCATTGGCGCGGGCGATGCCATCGCCCTGGGCCTGGCCGACGGCTATGTGCCGTCAGCGCAGCTGGCGTCGTTGTGGGAAGCTTTGACCAGCCAGGATTTTGCCGACAGCGCGGCCGTGCAGAAGTGGGTCGATGGCCAGATGGGCACGGCCGAGCCGCATTTCGCCAAGCAGCAGTCCGAGATCGACCAGTACTTTGCCTTGCCTACGGTGCGGGCCATTGTCGCTGCGCTGGAAGAGAGCGCCAGCGACTGGGCGCAGGTCACGGCCGCGCTGCTGCGCAAGCGTTCGCCTCTGATGCTGCATGTGGTGCTGGAGCAGGTGCGCCAGGCGCGCGGCATGGGCCTGGCCGATGATCTGCGCATGGAGCGCGACATGGTGCGCCACTGTTTTTATCTGCGCCCCGGCCAGAGCGAAACGCTGGAAGGCATTCGCGCACTGGCCGTCGACAAGGACCATGCACCCCGCTGGAACCCGGCACGCATTGAAGACGTGCAGGACGCACAGTGGCAGGCGTTCTTCGTGAGCCCCTGGCCCGCGCACGCCCACCCTCTGTTCGCACTGGCGGACTGAGCGATCACTGCCGGTGGCTGCCACAGGCGGCCCCGGCAGGTGACGGGCTTAGCGGTTGCGGCCCTTCATTGCGCGTTCCACTTCGCGCTTGCCTTCGCGGTCCTTGATGGTGTCGCGCTTGTCGTGCTCGCCCTTGCCCTTGGCCAGGGCGATTTCGGCTTTCACCAGGCCGTTCTTCCAGTGCAGGTTCAGCGGCACCAGGGTGTAGCCCTTTTGCTCGACCTTGCCGATCAATCGCTTGATCTCTTCCTTGTGCAGCAGCAGCTTCTTGGTGCGGGCGGCATCGGGGTTGACGTGGGTCGAGGCGGTGCGCAGCGGATTGATCTGACAGCCGATCAGGTAGAGCTCGCCGTCCTTGATGACGACGTAGCCGTCGGTCAGCTGTACTTTGCCGGCGCGCAGGGCCTTGACTTCCCAGCCGTGCAGCACCATGCCCGCCTCGTGGCGTTCCTCGAAGAAGTAGTTGTAAGCCGCTTTCTTGTTGTCTGCGATGCGGGAGGGGGAGTCAGTTTGTTTGGCCATGTATGAGTTAAATGCGGTGCAATCCAGGAAATAAAAGCTCTCCCTACAATACGGATTGTCGTCTCGCTGCAGCAATTTTAGTTTCCTCCGGCCGCCATTGCCGCGATGGCCTTAGCAGCACCCGGTACTCAGGCCCCTTTTTTCATGAAAACAGTCAATAAATCCGTCCTCATCTGGTACAGCCCCGAAGAAATGTATGCCCTGGTGACGGATGTGGATCATTACCCCGATTTCCTGCCCTGGTGCGACCAGGCGCGGGTGCTGGAGCGAGACGCTCAGGGGATGACGGCTGAAGTGGGCATGTCGCTGGGCGGTCTGCGCAAATCCTTTGTCACCCGCAACACCCACGAAGAGGGCCGGCGCGTGACCATTCGCCTGGTCAAGGGGCCGTTTTCCAAGCTCGAAGGAGACTGGTTCTTCCACCCCGTGGGCGACGGCTCGCAGCGGGCCTGCAAGGTGGAGTTGCAGCTGAGCTACGGCTTCGACAATGTGGCGCTGGCAGCGCTGGTCGGCCCGGTGTTTGACCGCATTGCCGGCTCCATGGTCGATGCGTTCATCAAGCGCGCGGAGCAGGTCTATGGTTGAGGCCGCCGTGGCCGATTCGAACATGCTGTGCGTGGAGGTGGTGTTCTCTGCCCAGGCGGGCCAAGCGCAGGAGTGGGCGCTGCGCCTGGCGCCAGGCGCTTGCCTGCTGGATGCGCTGCGTGCCGTGGGGTTGGAGGCCAGCGCCTGGCCGGCTGGCATCTGGGGGCGGCGTGCCGAACGCAGCCAGTTGCTGCGCGACGGTGACCGGGTGGAGTTGTACCGCCCCTTGCTGGTCGACCCCAAGGTCGCGCGGCGCGAGCGCTTTGCGCGCCAGGGCGCGCGCGGCACGGGCCTGTTCGCACGCCAGCGGCCTGGCGGAAAAGCCGGTTACTGACTTAACCCCCCTGAGCGGCTGTTGCCGCTTCCCCCGGGGGGCGACATCTTCGGTGCGGGGCGGCCCTTCCTCGATGTCCCTCGGCTGGGACAAGCCAGTGTCAGGGGGTGCTGCGGGTACTAGCACCATGGTTATCGGCCGGGCCGCAATCGCTGGCGATGGTCGCCTGGGCGCGCTGGCGTTCGGCTTCACGGGTGGCGTCATCCATGAAGCCACGCTCACCTTGGGCATTGGTGTTGGCCATCAGCCTGCCGTCGTTCAACGCGGTCTGCGCGGCCTGTGCGCGGGCGCAGTTGTCCTGGCGCGTTCGGGCCAGTTTTCGCTCTTGCTCCTGTTCTTTCGCTTTTTCGCGTTGGGCCTGCTCAGCCTGCTCGGCGGTTTTCCTGGCCTGCAAGTCCTTGTCTATGCCGGGGGTACGGCCTGCGGGCTGGCTGCTGGCGAGCTCAGGGGGCGGATTGGTGGCGGGCAGGGCGGTGGTCTTGGCATTGCCGATTGCCGGGCGCTTTTGAATACGCTCCACAGGCACCTGTGATGGCGGTGGGCGATCGCTGAATACCTTGCGTCCTTGCTCATCCACCCATTGCCATTGCGCATGGGCACTGGCGGAGAAAAGACTGCTGGCGCACAGCAGGACAAGCATTGGGAGATTCATGGCAGCAGGTGAGAGTAGGGCGATGGAAGTCGTGGGGCGTGTGCGTCCGAGAAGTCAGGTTGACGCCGTCCCTTTGTAGAATCTTCGCACTTCCCGCCAGGCCTGCCAAGAGAGCCAGGTTGAAAATCGCCCCCTTTCCGCGGCTTGTTGTCGCCAGCGCCATTGTTTTTGGCCCTGGGGACGCCCCAATGCAAAAACCTGCCCATTCCTGTAAGGATACTGCGCGCAGGTACAATCGTTTTTTTGGAGCTTTCACATGCGCCTTCTTGGAAAAGCACTGACCTTCGACGATGTGTTGTTGGTACCCGCTTACTCCCAGGTCCTGCCCAAGGACACGTCACTTGCGACACGTTTTTCTCGCAACATTTCCCTGAACATTCCCCTGGTGTCCGCCGCAATGGATACCGTGACGGAAGCGCGCCTGGCCATTGCCATTGCGCAAGAGGGTGGAATCGGCATCATCCACAAGAACATGACGGCCCAGGAGCAGGCCGCCGAAGTGAACAAGGTCAAGCGCCATGAATCCGGCGTAGTGATCGACCCTGTGGTCATCACCCCTGAACACACGGTGCTGCAAGTGCTGCAACTGTCGGAAAACCTCGGCATCTCCGGTTTCCCCGTCTGCGATGGCGGCAAGGTCGTCGGCATCGTGACCAGCCGCGACGTGCGTTTCGAAACGCGTTACGACGTCAAGGTCAGCCAGATCATGACGCCGCGTGAGAAGCTGATCACCGTCAACGAAAAGGCCGGCACC
>JAMNYN010000382.1 GCA_023622805.1 Pseudomonadota bacterium
CGGCGCGGATTTCAGTGGCGTAACGCTCCTGGCCCGTGGCCTGGTCGGTCCACTTGCGCGTGCGCAGCGAGCCTTCGACATAGACCTGCGAACCCTTGCGCAGGTACTGGCCGACGATTTCGGCCAGGCGACCGTTGAACACCACGCGGTGCCATTCGGTCGATTCCTTGTTTTCGCCAGTGTTCTTGTCGCGCCAGCGGTCGGTGGTGGCGATGGTCACATTGGCCACCTGGTCACCGCTGGGGAAAGTGCGCATTTCCGGATCGCGGCCCAGATTGCCGACGATGATGACTTTGTTGACGGATGCCATGGATGAAAAACCTCGAAAAATAGGTAGCGCGGGCCAAAAGATAAGGGTTCCCGCGCCAGATGGTGGATTGTGCCGCAACCCCTGGTGACAGCACATTACGCAGGATATCCGTTCACCAGGAACAGTGGAGAAAACCCGTAATGCGCTCAGGGCTGAGAAGCTGCGTTAGCCACGGGGTTGCAGCCCATGCAACTGGCGCGGCCCAGCCTGGGGGCACCGAGCAAGGGCCGCCCCGCAGCGATGGCGCCGCCCCCCTCCACCGAAGGATGAGAGGGGGGAGCCGGGGCCGGCCATCCGGCGTCAGCGGCTCAGGGGGTGCTTTTAGTTGTAGGCCGCAGGGGCCAGGTCACAAGCAGCCAGATGGCCGTGAGCACGGCCGTCACGGCAAACAGGCTGGGCATGCCGGCCCATTTGGCGATCGCGCCCCCCAGCGCTCCGCCGGCAAACAGTCCCAGCGACTGCAAGGTGTTGTAGGCGCCCAGCGCCGCGCCGCGCAAGGCCGTGGGCGCCATGCGCGACACCAGGCTGGGCTGGCTGGCTTCGAGGATGTTGAAGCCGCAGAAAAACACCAGCATCAGCAGGCCCATCAGCCACAGCGAAGGGGCGGTGCCGCTGGCGGCGACCACGCCCAGGCCCAGTTGTACGACCAGCACCAGGGCGATGGCGCCCAGCAAGGCCATGCGCAGCTTGCCCTTGCGTTCCAGCGAAAACATGCCGCCCATGGCGATGAAGGACAGCAGTACGGCGGGCAGGTAGATCTGCCAGTGCGCGCCTTTGGCCAGGCCGGCCTGCAGCAGCAGCGCGGGCACGGCGACCCACATCGCCATCTGCACCGTGTGCAGCACGAACACGCCCAGGTTCAGGCGCAGCAGATCCGGCTGGTGCAGCAGCTCGACCAGACGACCGCGCGGCTGGTTCTTGTGTTGCAAAGGCTCGGGCGGCACGACCCACAGCACGACGGCGACGCCGCCCAGGGCCAGCGCAAAGGTCAGCGCAAACACGCCCGACAGGCCGGCCCAGGCGGCCAGCACGGGGCCGACGACCAGGGCCAGCGCAAACATCAGGCCGATGGAGCCGCCGATCATGGCCATGGCCTTGGTGCGCACGGCGTCGCGCGTCTGGTCGGCCAGCAGGGCCGTGACGGCCGCGGACACCGCACCCGCGCCTTGCAGGCCGCGGCCGACCATCAGGCCGGTGAGCGAATCGGCCATGGCCGCCAGCAGGCTGCCGGCCGCGAACACCAGCAGGCCGATCACGATCACGCGCTTGCGGCCGAAGCGGTCGGAGGCCAGGCCCAGCGGCAATTGGAAAAAAGCCTGGGTCAGGCCGTACATGCCCATGGCCAGGCCGACCATCGCGGGATCGTCGCCGCCCGGGTACTTGCGCGCTTCCAGGGCGAACACGGGCAGGACCAGAAACAGTCCGAGCATGCGCAAGGCAAAGATCAGCGCCAGGCTGCCGCTGGCGCGGCGCTCGAGCGGCGTCATCGTGGAAGACGCCTGGGCGGGGGCGGAGGAAGCCGCAGAAAGGGGGGTAGTCGTTTGTGGCACGCGCAAAAAATGCAAGTGATTGGAAGAGGGCTGTCGGGGTGCAGCGGGCCAAATCCGGGGCAAGGCCTGTGCAATAACAGGCCCGATTGTCCGTGATCTGCCAGTCCGTCGCATTTCCGGGGCCAGGCTCACTATCATGCTAGGTTTCCCCGCATGGAGCGCCTGCGCCCGTGAACGACCCCACATCCTCCCCTTCCAACCTGGTTGCGACCGCTGATTCCGGACGCTACCTGGGCCATGCCCTGGCGCAATCGCGCATCAGCATTCGCGGCGCGCGCACGCACAACCTGAAGAACATCGATCTCGATATTCCGCGCAACCAGCTGGTGGTGATCACGGGCCTGTCGGGCTCGGGCAAGTCCAGCCTGGCGTTCGACACCCTGTATGCCGAAGGGCAGCGGCGCTATGTGGAAAGCCTGTCGGCCTATGCGCGCCAGTTTCTGGGGCGGCTGGACAAGCCGGATGTGGACTTGATCGAAGGCCTGTCGCCGGCGATCAGCATCGAGCAGAAAGCCACCAGCCACAACCCGCGCTCCACCGTCGGCACGGTCACCGAGATCAATGACTACCTGCGCCTGCTGTACGCCCGCGCCGGCACGCCTTATTGCCCCGATCACGAGCAGCCGCTGCAGGCCCAGACCATCAGCCAGATGGTGGATGCGGCGCTGGCCCTGCCCGAAGACACCAAGCTGATGGTGCTGGGGCCGCTGGCGCGCGAGAAGAAAGGCGAGTTCACCGAGCTGTTCGCACAGATGCAGGCCCAGGGCTATGTGCGCTTTCGCATCGACGGCCAGATCTACGAAGTGGAATCGCTGCCGCAACTGCAGAAAAACGAAAAGCACTCGATCGACGTGGTCATCGACCGCCTCAAGATCCGCCCGGACGCCATGCAGCGCCTGGCGGAGAGCTTTGAAGCGGCCTTGCGCGCGGGCGGCAGCGAGGCCGGCGGGCGGGTGATCGCGCTGGAAATGGACACTGGCGTGGAGCACTGGTTCAGCGCCAAGTTCGCCTGCCCGGTGTGTAGCTATTCGCTGCCCGAACTGGAGCCGCGGCTGTTTTCCTTCAACTCGCCCCAGGGCGCCTGCCAGACCTGCGACGGCCTGGGCCAGAGCGACTCCTTCGATCCCGAGCGCGTCGTGGCCTTTCCCTCGCTGAGCCTGGCCAGCGGCGCCATCAAGGGCTGGGACCGGCGCAATGCCTACTATTTCACCATGCTGGAGAACGTGCTCGCGCACTACGGCGCGGACATCGAGCAGCCGTTCGAAGACCTGCCCGACGAGGTGCGCCAGACCGTGCTGTGGGGTTCGGGCGAGGAGGCCATCGCCTTCTCCTACTTCACCGACAGCGGCAAGCACCAGAAGCAGCCGCTGATCAAGCACCACCCGTTCGAAGGCATCATTCCCAACATCGCGCGGCGCTACCGCGAGACGGACTCCAGCGTGGTGCGCGACGACCTGGCGCGCCTGCGCAGCACGCGTTGCTGCACGGACTGCGAAGGCACGCGCCTGCGCCGCGAAGCGCGCTGGGTGCGTATCGGCGAAGGCGAGCAGCAGCGCGCGATCTACGAAGTCAGCCGCGCCACGCTGGCCGAATCCCATGCCTGGTTCTCGCAGCTCAAGCTGCACGGCGCCAAGGCCGACATCGCTGACAAGGTGGTGCGTGAAATCACGTCGCGGCTGATGTTCCTCAACGATGTGGGCCTGAGCTATCTGAGCCTGGACCGCAGCGCCGAGACGCTGTCGGGCGGCGAGGCCCAGCGCATTCGCCTGGCCAGCCAGATCGGCAGCGGCCTGACGGGCGTGATGTATGTGCTCGACGAGCCCAGCATAGGCCTGCACCAGCGCGACAACGACAGACTGATCGTCACGCTGCAGCACCTGCGCAACATCGGCAACAGCGTTATCGTCGTCGAGCACGACGAAGACATGATGCGCGCGGCCGACCAGATCATCGACATGGGGCCGGGCGCCGGTCTGCATGGCGGGCGCGTCATGGCCCAGGGCACGTTCGAGCAGGTCAAGAACAACCCCGATTCGCCCACCGGGCGCTATCTGGCGGGCACGCAGTCGATTGCTGTGCCCGCGCGGCGCACGCCCTGGCTGCCGGTGGTCAAATCCGCCCAGGCCGCGCCCGCGCCCAGCAAGTCGCGCTTTCCCCAGTCGGCCGCGTCGCTGCGCCGCGCCGAGCGCCAGGCCGAGCATGTGGCGCGCCAGGGCGACCTGCAGGCGATCACCGTGGTCGGCGCGCGCGGCCACAACCTGAAGAACGTCACGGTGGAATTCCCCGTGGGTCTGTTCACCTGCGTGACCGGCGTCTCGGGCTCGGGCAAGAGCACGCTGGTCAACGACACGCTGTACGCCGAAGTCGCGCGCCAGCTCTACCGCGCCAGCGAAGAGCCCGCGCCGCACGACGAAGTCGTGGGCATGGAGTATTTCGACAAGGTCATCAACGTCGACCAGTCGCCGATCGGCCGCACGCCGCGCAGCAACCCCGCGACCTACACCGGCCTGTTCACGCCCATCCGCGACCTGATGGCCGAGACGCCCACGGCCAAGGAGCGCGGCTACGGCCCGGGGCGCTTCAGCTTCAACGTCGCCGGCGGCCGCTGCGAAGCCTGCCAGGGCGACGGCGTGGTCAAGGTGGAAATGCACTTTCTGCCCGACGTCTACGTGCCTTGCGACATCTGCCACGGCGAGCGCTACAACCGCGAAACCCTGGAAGTGCTGTGGAAGGGCCGTAACGTCGCGCAGATCCTGCAGATGACGGTGGAAGACGCCCATGCCTTCTTCCAGGACGTGCCCAGCATCGCGCGCAAGCTGCAGACGCTGCTGGCCGTGGGCCTGTCCTATATCCGCCTGGGTCAGAGCGCGACCACGCTGTCGGGCGGCGAAGCCCAGCGCGTCAAGCTGGCGCAGGAGCTGAGCAAGCGCGACACCGGCCGCACGCTCTACATCCTCGACGAGCCGACCACGGGTCTGCACTTCGCCGACATCGACCTGCTGCTCAAGGTGCTGCACCAGCTGCGCGACGCGGGCAATACCATCGTCGTCATCGAGCACAACCTCGACGTCATCAAGACCGCCGACTGGCTGATCGACATGGGCCCAGAAGGCGGTGCCGGCGGCGGCAACGTGGTCGCCACAGGCACGCCCGAGCAACTGGCCGCACATGCGGGCAGTCATACGGGCCATTACCTGCGCCGCTATCTGGCATAGGCTGGCATTCCCTCTGGCACGGCCTGCGCGTCACCGCTGACGCCTGTGCCCGGCCAGGCGGGTGAGCATGACGGGCCGCAGCGCGGCCGGGGATATTTTTGGATGGAGGGTGAGCATGTCTCCCGTTGATTTTGTCGTGGTGGGCGCCGGTATTGCGGGCGCATCCGTGGCCTGGCAGCTGTCGGGCCGTTCCTCGGTGCTGGTGCTGGAGCGCGAATCCCAGCCCGGCTACCACTCCACGGGCCGTTCGGCGGCCTTGTTCCTGGAGCATTACGGGCCGGGCCAGGTCCAGGCCTTGACGCACGCCAGCCGGGCGTTCTATGAAGCCCCGCCCGCGGACTTCCTGCCGCAGCCGGTGCTGAGTCCGCGCGGCGCGCTGTACGTGGCACGCGCAGACCAGCGCGACCTGCTCGATGCGGCCTATGCCGAAGCACGCGAGCACTCCGAGGCCTGCGTGCGTCCGCTGGACCAGGCCGAACTGCTGGCCCTCGTGCCCTGCCTGCGGCCCGAAGTGGTCACCGCGGGCTTTCTGGACGAAAAAGCGCGCGACATCGACGTGCATGCCTTGCACCAGGGATTCTTGCGCGGCATGCGCCAGCGCGGTGCCCAGCTGCGCTGCAATGCCGAAGTGGTGGCGCTGGCGCGCGATGCGGACCAGGCCTGCTGGCAGCTCACGCTGGCCGACGGCAGCCAGGTGGCGGCGCGCCATGTGGTCAACGCCGCCGGGGCCTGGGCGGACGCGCTGGCGCAGCTCGCCGGCCTGGAGCGGCTGGGCCTGGTGCCCAAGCGCCGCAGCGCCTTCACTTTCCCGGCCCCGCCCGGCATGGACGCCGCGCGCTGGCCGGCGGTGATGGGCGTGGACGACAGCTTCTACTTCAAGCCCGACGCCGGCCAGCTGCTGGGCTCGCCGGCCAACGCCGATCCGACCACCCCGCACGACGTGGTGCCCGAGGAACTGGACGTGGCCACGGGAATTTTCCACATCGAGGAATACACCACGCTGCAGATCCGCCGGCCTTCGCACACCTGGGCCGGCCTGCGCTCGTTTGTCGCCGATGGCGAGCTGGTGATCGGCTGGGATGCACCGCCCGCGGCCGGCCAGCCAGGCTTTTTCTGGCTGGCGGCCCAGGGCGGCTACGGCATACAGACGGCTTATGGGGCCGGGCTGCTGGCGCGCAATCTGCTGTTGGGCGAAACCCTGGACGCGGACTTGCAAGCCCATGGCGTGCAGCCCGATCGACTGTCGCCGGCGCGGTTGCGCTGACGACTTTTCAAGTTATCCACATTTTTATCCACAGGATGCGACAGGCAGGGTCTGGCGCTGCGCGGCAGGGCCTTGGCTTGCCGATGAAGTGTCATATTAACGACATAAGCCTGTCACCCAAGTTCTCTAGATTCATGCTTTTCAAAAAGATGGAACGAGATGAACAAGTCGAAGACAGTGGTGGCGGCCTTTCTGGCGATCAGTTTGGCGGCATGCGGTGGTGACAACACAGACGGGGGCACGGCGCCGAATCCGAACCCGCCCGGCGTGGGCGTGCCCGACCCCACACCCGAGACACCGGAGCAGCCCGTGCCCGAGCCCGTCGCCCAGGTCTACATCGACGAAAGCTTCGAAGGCCTGACGGCGCTGCCGGCCGGCTGGTCCAAGCTGGCCGCCAGCCGCGGCACGGTGGAAGTGCGCAACGGCAGCCTCTACATCGACGGACGCGCCAACGACACGGCCATGACTTCGGTCGCCCTGCCGGCCGCGCTGCAGGACAAGACCAACTACCGCATCGACGTGGTGTTCACGCTGGAGTCGCCCAACAACACCGGGCGCTGGGGCAGCGTGATGTACCGCACTTCGAGCGTGGACAACGCCATTCCCTACGATCCGTACTACCAGTTCGCGATCCGCGCCAATGCCACGGCCGCCAACGGCACCGAGTTCGCGCTGCGCAAGAACGGCGGCTGGACGGTCGCGGGCACCAAGGCTTTCACCGAGGCCATAGACCCCGCCAAGACCTATACCGCGACCATCATCGTCCACGGCAACCGGGTGCGCCAATACCTGAACAACACGCTGACGCACGACATGACCCTCGACGCGGCGATGTCCAAGGGCGGCATAGGCCTGCAGGCGGCCGGCACCATCATGCGCGTCGACAGCGTCAAGGTGACGGAGCAACTCAACGCCCTGCCCGACGTGAGCAAGGTGATTGCCGTGCAGGACACGGGCACGCTCGCGGCCATGGCGCCGACCCTGGCGCAAGCCATGACGGCGCAGACGCAGCTCGCCGGCAGCGGCGCCAGCAACGCGCTGTTCAACATCGACAGCAGCCTGAACCTCAGCAGCGACAGCGGCGAAAGTCTGGCCTCGCTGGCGCACTACCTGGCGCAGACCGATCGCGTCACCATCCCCGTGCTGCGCATCACCAATGCCGCCACCGTGACCGCGCTCGCGGCCTTTGCGCAGGAGCACGACCTGGGCGATGTGACCCTTTTGTCGGACAACGTCGAATTGCTCGCCAGCGCCCGCACGGCCTTGCCGGCGGTGCGCGCGGCCGTCGATTTCTCGGGTTCCGCCTTCCTCGGCAATACCTCGCAGGACATCCTGCAGGTGGTCAGCGCGACCAACCGCGCCAAGGCCAAGATCGCCGTGCTGCCCGCGGCCATGACCCATCGCACCACGGTCGCCCACCTGCAGCGCCTGCTGCTCACGCCCTGGGCGAAGTCGACGGCGACCACGGCTGCCGAGGCGGCCCAGGTGCTGACAACGGGCGTCAACGGCGTGATCGCGTCCAACGCCGGCGTCTACGCCGCCGTGCTCAAGAAGCTGCCGGCCAATACGCTGCTGCGCAAGCCGCTGGTCACCGGCCACCGCGGCATGCCGTCGACCACGGACGAGAACACGCTCGAGAGCGCCGTGGCCGCCGTGGCCGCGGGCGCGGATGCGGTCGAGAACGACATCTACATGACCACGGACAACCACCTGGTCATCATGCATGACGCCACGGTCGACCGCACCACCACCAGCACGGGCCGCATCGAGACCATGACCCTGGCCCAGGTCAAGGCGCTCAAGACCAAGATCAGCGGCTATGCCGTGCCGACCTTGCAGGAGTACTTCGCCGCGTTCAAGGGCCGCAGCATCAGCCATTTCATCGAGCTCAAGAGCGCCACCGCGGGCATTGTCCCGCTGCTCAAGCAGGAACTCGAGGCGGCGGGCGTCAAGGACCAGGTGGTGGCGATCTCGTTCAACGGCGATCAGCTCAACCGCATGAGCACGACGCTGCCGGAGATCAGCACGGGCTTGCTCAACAGCAACGTCGACACCGGCGACGTGGGGGTGAGCCTGCGCAACATCCTCAACGCCACCCAGCTCTACTCGTCGACCTACAACCCTTCGTACGGCAGCGGCCCGACGCAGGCGACGATGGAAGCCGGCAAGCACCGCGGGATCACGTTCTGGCCCTGGACCATCAACAACCAGAACGACTTCTACCGCTTCTACAGCTACGGCACGCACGGCATCACCACCGACTACGCCTGGTGGGCCAAGGACTTCCCGGTCGCGATCTCGGCCGCTGCCACGGGCACCGCCACGGCCATGCAGGCGTTCAGCGTCCCTGTCTCGCTGACCTCACAGGTGGGGGCGCTGACCGCGGCCACGAGCAATCAGCTGGTGGTGCTGGACGGCTCGCCCGCGCACACCGTGGCGCCCGACGGCAGCGTGACTTTCACCGCCGCGGGTACGGCCACCGTGCTGCCGGGCCATACCTACAAGATGGGTGACGGCACTTACAGCTACACGATCTTCGCCAAGCCGATGACCGTGACGGTGAAGTAAGGCCTAGGGAAAAAAAGCCCCCCATGCCTATGGCATGGGGGGCTTTTTCTTGCCTGGCGGGCGGCAATTTTCAAAGTTGCCCACAATGTTATCCACAGATTCCTGCCGCCGGTGGGGCGGCACGAAAGGGCTCGGGCTAGAGCACTGCCGAGCGCGCGAAGCGCACCACGGTCACGCCCGCGCGCGCCTGGCGCACGGACGGCATGACCAGCACGCAGTCGTCGTAGGGCGTGCAGACGGGCTCGCCGTCGTTGTCTCCGATCACGGTGCCGGCCTGGGCAAAGCGCTCCAGACCGGTGAACGGCGCGTTGAAGCGAAAGCCCTGGCTTTTGGCGACCACGGGGCCGGTCACGGTCAGCGCGAACTGCTCGGCCGGGGCCGGCAGGCGCCAGCCGGGCAGCAGGCGCTGGGCTTCGGCCTCGTCGATGACTTCGGAGGCGAGCAGGAAGCGCAGGCACTGGTCCTGGGCCACGGCACGGCTGGCCGGGTCGCCGTGGAAGCCGCATTCGACCAGCAGCGAGCGCGAGTCGCCGGCTTCTTCGTCGGACAGGCCGAAGCGGCCGTAGTCGCGCAGGCGCGTGCCGTCCTTGTGGCCGGCGTCGACC
>JAMNYN010000559.1 GCA_023622805.1 Pseudomonadota bacterium
GAAAAAGGCCTGCTCCAGCTGAACGCCGCAGAACAGTCCCGCCACCTGGCCATCGCCAGCAGTCTGGAAGCCGTGGATTGGACGCCAGTCGACGTGGTCATCGAATGCATTCCCGAGCGCCTGGACTGGAAACAGGCACTGTTTGCGCAACTGGCCCAGTGCGCGCGCGCCGACGCCCTGCTGTGCAGCAACAGCTCGAGCTTTCCGATTTCCGCCATCGCCCAGGGGCTGCCCAGCCAGGAACGCATGGTGGGCCTGCACTTCTTCATGCCCGCCCACCTGACGCCGCTGGTCGAAGTCGTCTCGGGCGCCGGCACCGCGCAGGAAGCGGCGGACAACCTCTACAGCTTCATGCGCCAATGCGGCATGGTGCCGGTGCGGGTCAAAAAGGATTTGCCCGGTTTTCTGGCCAACCGGCTGCAGCATGCTTTGGCACGCGAAGCTTTCGCCCTGATCGATGCCGGCATCGCCACGCCCGAGGATGTGGATGCGGCCGTGCGCTTTGGCTTCGGCTTCCGTTTCCTGGCCGCCGGCCCGGTGCTGCAGCGTGACCATGCAGGCCTGGAAGTCCACTGCGCGGCAGGCGCCACCATGTACCCGTCCCTGGCCGCCAACAAGGAGCCGGCGCAATGCCTGTCCGCTCTGGTGGCCCAAGGCAAGTTCGGCATGAAGACCGGCGAAGGTTTCTTCCAGTGGACGCCAGAGTCCATGGCCAGCGAAAAGACGCGCTACCAGAACATGCTGCTGGCCGGCTTGACGCTGCTGGCGCCCGAGCTGCCCCCCGTGCAAGACGCAGTGCAGGAGTGAACCCCATGGACAACGCCCTGATCGTGACCGTGGCCCCCAACGGGGCCTACAAATTACCCGCCCAGCACCCTGCCCTGCCGATCACGGCCGACACGCTGGCCGACACCGCCAAGGCCTGCCTGGATGCGGGCGCCGCCATGCTGCACATGCATGTGCGCCACCCGGACGGCCGCCACCTGCTCGACGCACACGCCTACCAGCAAGCCACCGCAGCCGTGCGCCGCGCCGTGGGCCGGCAGCTGGTGGTGCAGATCACGACCGAAGCGGCCCAGGTCTACCAACCGCCGCACCAGATGGCCGTGGTGCGCGAAGCGCGCCCCGAAGCCGTGTCGGTGGGGCTGCGCGAATTGCTGCAGCCCGGCGTGTCCGAGCAGGAGCTGCACGGCTTTTTCCAATGGCTGGTGGACAACGACGTGATGACCCAGGTCATCCTCTACGACACGCTGGACGTCGCGCATTGGCAACGGCTGCGCGCCAGCGGCGTGATTCCCGAGGCCCAATGGTTTGTGCTGTTTGTCCTGGGACGCTACTCCGCCGGACAGACTTCCAGCCCCAATGATCTGCTGCCTTTCCTGGCCGCCGATGACGGCGCCTACCCCTGGGCCATGTGTGCTTTCGGCCCCCAGGAAAACGCCTGCGCCATCGCCGCGGCCGCGCTGGGCGGCCATGTGCGGGTAGGCTTCGAAAACAACCTGTATCTCAAGGACGGCCAGGTGGCCGCGGACAACGCGGCCCTGGTCCACCAGGTGGCACAGGGCGCGCAGGTGCTAGGACAGCGCCTGGCCAGCGCCGACGACATCCGCGCACGCTTCCTCTGAGTCGCGCAGCGCTTGCGGAATGGCATGCCCATGCGCGCGCAAATAGGCATCGCGCGAGGGCAGCAAGTGCTGGCGACACAGTTGCACCAACTGCTGCCGCTCGCCCGCCTCCACGGCCTGGATCATGGCGTGGTGCTCGGCGCGCGAACGCTCTCTTTGCTCCGCCGTGGACAGCGCGCCAAAACGGATGGCATGGGTGCGCCGCGCGTATTCGCCAATCGCCTGGACCAGCACCGCGCTGCCGCACAGGCCAAAGAACGCTTCATGAAACGCCTTGTTGCTGTGAAAAACGCTGCGCACGTCCTCGGCCTGCACCGCCTTGTCATGCTCTTTCTGCAGGGATCGCAGCAGCTGCACGGCTCGTCTACCCGCGGGCAAGGGCATGCGCCGGGCCGCTGCCGCTTCCAGCAGGATGCGCAGTTCGTAGAGTTCCACGACTTCCTGGGCGCTGAAATGGCGCACCAGGGCGCCGACATTGCGCTTGCGCTCCACCAGACCCATGCGCTCCAGCAGGGCCAGGGCGTCGCGCACGGCATGGCGTTTCGCCGCAAAGCGCTCCATCAATTCGTCTTCCACCAGCCGCTGGCAGGGGTGCAAGCCCCCCAGGACGATGTCTTCTCCCCGCACAGGGGCAATATGCTCGGCGACCGCCGCCACCGGGGCGGTCCCACCAGCCTTCTTGTCAGGCATCACTATTCAACTCCGTGGCACGCTGCCCTTGTTTTCAACGGCAGCCAGAAAATCAAAGTCCGCCCCCTTGTCCGCCTGGGTCACGGTTTTCAGAAACAGGTGCTGGTAGCCGCGCGCGGCCGTGGGCGCTTGCACGGGTCGGGCTTCGCGGCGTGCCTGCAGCTCCTGCGGGGACACCAGCCATTCGATGCTGCGCTCGCGCACCGACAGGCGGATCCGGTCACCGTTCTGCACCCAGGCCAGCGGGCCGCCCACGGCGGCTTCGGGCGTGACATGCAGCACGATGGTGCCAAAGGCCGTGCCGCTCATGCGGCCGTCGGAAATGCGCACCATGTCCTTGACGCCTTGCGCCGCCAGTTTCTTCGGAATGGGAAGATAACCGGCTTCTGGCATGGCCGCGCCTTTGGGGCCAATGTTTTTGAGCACCAGAATGTCGTCGGCCTGCACATCCAGGTCGGGCGCATCGATGCGGTCGGCCAGATCCTGGGCGTTCTCGAACACCACGGCCCGGCCTTCGTGTTCCATCAAGCGCTGGTCCGCCGCCGATTGCTTGATGATGGCGCCTTCAGGGGCCAGGTTGCCGTACAGCACGGCGATGCCGCCCTGCGGATAAATCGGGTTGTCGCGGCTGCGCACCACATGCTGCGCAAAGCCCGGACCGGCCGCTTCCAATTCTTCGCCCAGGGTGCGCCCGGTGACCGTGAGTGCATCCAGGTGCAGCAAGGGCTTGAGTTCGCGCAACAAGGTGGCCATGCCGCCCGCGGCGTGGAAATCTTCCATGTAGTGGTCGCCCGAAGGCTTGAGGTCCAGCAGCACCGGCGTGTCGCGGCTCATGGCATCCAGCGCTTTCAGATCCAGCGTGTAGCCCAGGCGGCCGGCAATGGCCGCCAGGTGCACGATGGCATTGGTCGAGCCGCCCATGGCCAGCAGCACCCGCACCGCGTTCTCGAAAGCTTCGGGCGTCAGGATCTTGTCTATGGTCAGACCGGTGCGGGCCATTTGCACCGCCACCGTGCCGGTGCGCTCGGCCACGCGGATGCGGTCCGCGGTCACGGCTGGCGGCGACGCGCCGCCGGGCACGCTCATGCCCAGCGCCTCGGCAATGCAGGCCATGGTGCTGGCCGTGCCGGCAACCGAGCAGGTGCCCACGCTGGCCACCAGCTGGGTGTTCACGTCCGCGACTTCCTCGGCGCCGATCTCGTCGGCCCGGAATTTCCCCCAGTAGCGGCGGCAATCGGTGCAGGCACCCACGCGCTCGCCGCGGTGCGAGCCGGTCAGCATGGAGCCGGTCACCAGTTGCACCGCGGGCAGGCCGGCCGATGCCGCACCCATGAGCTGGGCCGGCACGGTCTTGTCGCAGCCGCCGATCAGCACCACGGCATCCATGGGCTGGGCCCTGAGCATCTCCTCGGTGTCCATGGACATGAGGTTGCGCAAATACATGCTGGTGGGCTGGGAAAAGCTTTCGTGCAGGGAGATGGTCGGAAAGTCCATGGGCAGGCCGCCGGCCATCAGCACGCCGCGCTTCACGGCTTCAAGCAGCTGGGGCATGTTGCCGTGGCAGGGGTTGTAGGCACTGCCGGTGCTGGCGATGCCGATCACGGGCCGCTCCAGGGCCTGGTCGGTGTAGCCCGCGCCCTTGATGAAGGCTTTGCGCAAAAACAGGGAAAAGCCCCGATCGCCGTAATTGGTCAGGCCTTTGGAGATACCGCTGTGCGCGGCTTCGGGGTTGATGGCGTGGGCGTCCGGTTGCGAGCGTTCGGGGTTAACCATGATCAGTCCTTCAGATTATTAATAATATTATCAACATAAGAAGAGCCTCAACGGCCATTGATTTGCAAAAACTCAGTAAAAACCACTAGGAGACAAGCATGAAAAAAACCACAACTTCCCCATCACGTACACGCCGCACCAGCCTGGGCCTGGCCTTGGCGGCTGCCGGCATCGCCCTGGCCCCGGTCTGGGCACAGGCCCAGACGGCCTACCCCAACAAGCCGGTCAAGCTGGTCGTGCCCTATGCGCCCGGCGGCGCCACCGACGTCATCGGCCGGGTCCTGGCCAAGCACCTGTCGGACGCCCTGGGCCAGCAGTTTGTCGTCGACAACCGCGCCGGCGCGGGCGGCAGCCTGGGCGCCGGACAGGTCGCCAAATCGCCCGCTGACGGCTACACGCTGCTGCTGGGCGCATTCACCAGCCACACCATCAGCGCCGCGCTGATGCCCAAGGTCGTGCCTTTCGACATCGGCAAGAGCTTTGCCCACATCTCCATCGTCGGCACCGTGCCCCTGGTGTTCGTTGTCAACCCCAGCGTGCCGGCACGGGACCTCAAGGAATTGATCGCCCTGGCCAAAAGCCAGCCAGGCAAATTGAGCTTTGCTTCGGCGGGCAACGGTTCGCCCCAGCATCTGGCCACCGAGATGTTCCAACGGCAAGCCCAGGTCGAAGTCATGCACGTGCCCTACAAGGGCAGCGGCCCGGCCATCTCCGATCTGCTCGGCGGGCAGGTGACGGCCATGATCGATACCGTGCCGGCCGCCCAGGCGCAGATCAAGGCGGGCAAATTGCGCGCCCTGGCAACGACCACGGCCCAACGTGTGCCGTCGCTGCCTGACACGCCCACCGCGGCCGAAGCCGGACTGCCCGACTTCCAGGTGAGCTCCATGTTCGGCCTGGCAGCACCGGCCGGCACGCCGCCAGAGGTCATCAAGAAGCTCAACACCGCGCTGAAGGAAATTCTGCTCAAGCCGGAAGTCAAGGAATCGATGCTGGCCCAAGGTGCGATCGCCACCTATACCTCGCCCGCCAATGCCGCCAAGGCTGTCGCCCAGGAGTACAGCAAGTGGGCCAAGGTGATCCAGGAAGGCAACATCCAGGTCGAATGATGCGCTGAGAGGCCGCCGCTCGGCGGCGGTCGGCCTCCTATACTCGGGCCGGTGGAACCCAACCTTTCAACCAAAGACCTCCGGGCCTTTCTGGCCTTGAGCCAGACGCGCAATTTCGGCCAGACCGCGCTGCAGCTCCACACTTCGCAGTCGGCCCTGTCGGCGCTGATTGCCCGGCTGGAAGAACAGTTGGGCGCACGGCTGTTCGACCGCACCACCCGCTCGGTATCCCTGACGGACACCGGCCAGGCGTTTGCCGTCCATGCGGCCTCCTTGCTGCGCCAGACACAGGAAGCCGTCCAGGCCATCCAGGACACCATGGCGCTGCGCCAAGGCAAGGTCTCGGTGGCCGCCCTGCCCTCCCTGGCCGCGTCGCTGGTGCCCGCGCTGCTGGCCCGATTCCATGCCGCGCACCCGCAGGTCCGGCTGGCCCTCATCGACACCTTGTCCGCCCATGCTTTTGCCCTGGTGCGCGATGGCAAGGTCGACTTCGCCCTCACGGCCGCCGACCCGCAGCAGGAAGACCTGGTCTACGAGCCTTTGACCCAGGACCACTTTGTGCTGCTGTGCGCGCCCGACCATCCTTTGGCGCGGGAAAGCGGCCCCATCGCGCTGGAAGCCACCCTGGGCTATCCGCATATTTCCATGTCGCCCACGGCCAGTGTGCGCCAATACGTCGACCAGGCCCTGGGACGCCAGGATCTGCGCTTTTGCCCCGCTTTCGAGGTGGACCACATTGCCACCATCGGCGCCTTGCTGTCGGCCGGGCTGGGCGTGGGCGTTCTGCCGGAAATCGCCTACCAGCTGATTGCCCACCGGGGCCTGGCCACGCGGCCCCTGAGCGCGCCCGGCATACAGCGACCGCTGGGCCTGGTGCGCCGCAAATCCCCGCAGCTCAGCCCCGCGGCGCAAGCCTTCCGGACCCTGCTGGTCGAGCACTTCGGCGCGCAGGCAAGCCACGGCGCTTCTTAAACAAGCACCCTTTTCACCGCGCGCGGTCCAGCCAGGGCCGCAGCCACCCCAGCCCCTCGCTGGTGGCCTGAGCCGCCACGCCACGTTCGGGTCGGTACTCGCAGCCTATCCAGCCGCCATAGCCCAGCTGGTCGATCAGCGCGAACAGATAGGGATAGTGGATTTCGCCCATGTCGGGCTCGTGCCGCCCGGGCACGCCGGCGCTCGGGATATGCCCGACCCGGCCGCCGCCCAGGTATTGGCGCAGCTTCACGGCCAGGTCGCCTTCGCTGATCTGGCAGTGATAGAGGTCCATCTGCACCTGGACGTTGGCCGCGCCGATGGCATCGAGCAGCGCATGGGCCTGGTCCTGGCGCTGCAGGAAGTAGCCAGGCATGTCGCGACCGTTGATGGGCTCGATCTGCAGCTGTATGCCCAGCGGCGCAGCCAGCACGGCGGCCGCGCGCAGGTTGGCGACATAGCTGGCCTGGGCGTTCGCTGGCGACACTTTCGCAGGCACGCGGCCGGCCATCACATGGATGCGCGGACAGTCGAGCTGCTGCGCGTAGTGCAGCGCGCGCTCCATGCCGGCATGAAACTCCGCTTCGCGCCCCGGAATGCAGGCCAGGCCGCGTTCGCCCGCGTCCCAATCGCCGGGGGGCGCGTTGAACAGCACCTGCTGCAGGCCATGCTGGCGCAGCAGCGCGGCCAGTTGTTCGGGCGCATGGTCGTAAGGAAACAGGAATTCGACGGCATCGAAGCCATCGGCGGCGGCCGCGGCAAAGCGCTCGAGAAAATCGACTTCGCAGTACAGCATGGACAGGTTGGCGGCAAAGCGGGGCATGGCTCTTTCTCGGCGTTGCGAAACAGGGACGAGCCGATTATGACGACCGCGCGCAGCGGTCATCCGCGCACTGGCGCACCCGATTTTTCCTTTGCCGCTACAATCCGGCCAGCGCTTCAGCGAGCCCTGCTGCGCGCTCATCCTCACGTCCAAAGCCCTGCAAATTGCCCATTTGCCGGGCTTTCGCTTTTATCAGAAGCCCTCGTATCCGCGACCGGCCTGAATCCCCCGTTTTTTGCCTCCCCCATGCCCCCGGGCGCAGCCGCGCCTGGAGACTGCTGCCCTGCAGCGGGCGCAGCTGCGGCCCCTTGGTGGCGCAGCGCGCCGGGGCCTTTTGTTTGACCAAGGAATCGACGTGTCCTCCCTCCCTCACATCCCAGGCGCCGCAGCCGCGACTGCAGCGCCCGACGAGATCAATGGCTACAGCTGGAAAGCCCTGATGGGCTCGGCCGTGGGCTATGCCATGGACGGCTTTGACCTGCTGATCCTGGGCTTCATGCTGACGGCCATTTCGGCCGACCTGAACCTCACGCCCGGCCAGGCCGGCTCGCTGGTGACCTGGACCTTGATCGGCGCCGTCATCGGCGGCTTCTTCTTCGGCGCCATGAGCGACCGCTACGGCCGCATACGCGTGCTGACCTGGACCATCGTGCTGTTCGCCGTCTTCACCGGCCTGTGCGCCTTCGCCCAGGGCTATTGGGACCTGCTGGTCTATCGCACGATTGCCGGCATCGGCCTGGGCGGAGAGTTCGGCATCGGCATGGCCCTGGCCGCCGAAGCCTGGCCCGCGCGCCACCGCGCACGCGTGTCCTCGTATGTGGCCTTGGGCTGGCAGGTCGGCGAGCTGGCCGCGGCGCTGCTGACGCCGCTGCTGCCCATGATCGGCTGGCGTGGCATGTTCCTCGTCGGTGTGATTCCGGCCCTGGTCGCCTGGGTGATACGCAACAAGCTGCACGAGCCCGAAGTGTTCGTGCGCAAGCAGAAGGTGAAGGCGCCACGCTTTCATGCGCTCAAGCTGTTGATGCGCGACAAGGCCACGACGCGCGTCAGCATAGGCATGATCGTGCTGACCTCGGTGCAGAACTTCGGCTACTACGGCATCATGATCTGGATGCCCAGCTTCCTGTCCAAGCAGCTGGGCTTCAACCTCACCAAGTCCTCGCTGTGGACCGCCGTGACGGTGCTGGGCATGATGGCCGGCATCTGGGTCTTCGGCCAGCTCGCCGACCGCATAGGCCGCAAGCCCAGCTTCATCCTCTTCCAGGTGGGCGCGGTGATCATGCTGCTGACCTATTCGCAGCTGAGCGACCCCACGGCCATGCTCTGGGCCGGCGCGCTGCTGGGCCTGTTCGTCAACGGCATGATGGGCGGCTACGGCGCGGTGATGAGCGAGGCCTATCCCACCGAAGCCCGCGCCACCGCGCAGAACGTGCTGTTCAACATCGGCCGCGCCATCGGCGGCCTGGGCCCCATCGTGGTCGGCGCCGTGGCCATGGCCTACTCCTTCCAGGTGGCGATTGCGCTGCTGGCGGCCATCTACATCCTGGACATGATCGCCACCGCCTGGCTGATTCCCGAGCTCAAGGGCAAGGAACTCGAATAAGTCGCGACTGCTTCATGCGACAAAGCCCCGCAGGCCTCCCAGCCTGCGGGGCTTTTTCATTGGATCAGCCCACCACAGCCAGCGCCAGCGCCGATTCGGGCAGGCTCAACAGCACCCGGGCACGCACGCGCAGCCCACTGGCCGCCTCGGAAAAACCCACCATGTGCACGCCCGCGTCGAGCTGCGCCGCGATCTCGTCGCCGGCCTCGCCACGGGCCACGCGCGTCACGCGCGCCGGCCAGCAGTTCTCGCCCTGGATGGCGCCAGGGCGCTGCACCTGCACCGCCGTGGCCTTGGCCAGCGCCAGCACCGGCAGTCCCGGCACCAATCCCAGCAGTTCGGCGCTTTCACGCGTGATGCGCGCAGCCATGCGCAGCGTCTGGGCCGAAGCGTCGGCGCCGCGCAGCAGTACCCGCACCAGCGGCCCCTGGACCTGCAGCGCCTCGACCACGCAAGGCCATTGATTGCGCATGCTGGTGCGCAGCGCGAGCCGCGCCACGGCCGGGGCCTGGCCGCTGAGGCGGGCCAGCACTTCGGCGCGCGCGGCGTCCATGGCCTGGGCCGCATCGAGCAGCGCCTGGCCGCCGGGCGTGAGCACGGCACCGCCGCCGCCCGTGCCGCCGACCACGCGCTCGACCAGCGGCACGCCGGCCAGATTGGTCAAGGTGTCCAGCGCCTGCCAGGCGGCCTTGTAGCTCACGCCCACGGCGCGCGCGGCCTGCGAAATGGAGCCGCCGGCGCCGATCTGGCGCAGGATGGCGATACGTTTGTCGGCCGGGCCATGGTCCAGCGCAGCGGCCACGGACAAAGAGGAAGACGGGTCTTGCATGCCGCCATCATGCCTTGGACTGTGCATGTCCCAGCGCAAAATTCGCCAACCACAGCGCTGCGCGCTACACTTCGCTATTCACCA
>JAMNYN010000709.1 GCA_023622805.1 Pseudomonadota bacterium
AGGACGGCGCGCCCGGCTTTGCCACCGTCAACGCCTTGATGCTCGAAGGCCGCACGCTGTTCATCGCCGACACCTACATCAACGACAGCCCTGACGCCACGCTGCTCGCCAGCATCGCGCAAATGGCCGCCGAGGAAGTCCAGCGTTTCGGTCTGCCGCCCAAGGTGGCTTTCCTGTCGCACTCCAACTACGGCTCGTCCAGCCGCGTGTCGGCGCTGAAGATGCGCGAAGCCCGCGATCTGTTCGCCAAGAACGCGCCGCACATCGAGTGCGACGGCGAAATGCATGGCGATGCCGCCCTGTCGCCCGAAGTGCGCAACCGCGCGCTGCTCGACAGCTCGCTGCACGGTGAAGCCAATGTGCTGATCTGCCCCAACCTCGACGCCGCGAACATCCTGTTCAACGTGCTCAAGACCACGGCAGCCCACGGCACGACCATCGGCCCCATCCTGCTGGGCAGCGCCGCTTCGGCCCACGTGCTGACGCCTTCGAGCACGGTGCGCCGCGTGGTCAACATGACCGCCCTGGCCGCCGCCCAGGCCCAGGCCCGCAAGGCCTGATCGCCCCGCAGTGCCTGGTCACTGCACGCGATGAAAAGCACGCCTTGGGGCGTGCTTTTTTTGTCTGTGCGGAGGACAGCCGAGGGCGCTAGCAACCGCAGCAGAGCGTCCCAGAAGACCACGTTCTCCGCCGCCGGGCCGCCCCAAGGCGGAGATGGCCCCCTCGGGGCGCAGCGGCTACGGCGTCAGCCGAGCAAGCGTGGGGGCTAGATCTCGTCAATCGCCGTGCTGGCCTGCGCCTGCTGATCCGCATCCTCGGTGATCGCAAACCGGTCGCGGCAGGTGACGTAAAAGCTCGCGCCGAAACGCCCCACGGGGAAATAGTCCTGCAGCGACACGCGCCACTTCTCGGTGTCCACCAGGCCGTCACGCACCGCCAGCCAGACCACGCGGCCGATGAAGACATAGCGGCTGTCGGTTTCCATCACTTCGTGCAGGCGGCACTCGAACGCCACGGGCGCCTGGGCGATGCGCGGCGGCTTGACGCTGTGCGAAGGCACGGCGTCCAGGCCCACATGTTCGAGTTCGCTGTGCGTCACCGGCAGGCGGTCGCCGCAGCGGTGCATGGCCCGGGCAATCGCCTCATCGGCGATATGCACCACGAACTCGCCCGTGCGCAGGATATGGGCCGCCGTGTCCTTGAGGTGGCCGTCGCTGAGCTTGTTGATGCTCACCATCACGATGGGCGGGTCCTCGCCCACCATGTTGAACATGCTGAAGGGCGCGGCATTCACCGTGCCGTCCTCGGCCAGCGTGGTGATCAGCGCAATCGGGCGGGGCACGATCAGGCTGGCCATCAGCTTGTAGCGGGCGTAGCTGTCTATCTGGGTGAAGTCGATTTCGGTCATGGCGCAGGTCTCGGAATACAGGGGATCAAACAGGTCGGAAGCACCCCGGCGGGGGCGGCATGCCTGTTTTTCGCAATAAGCATGCCGCATCTTGCCGCACGCCAGGCCACCCAGGCGCACCATTTCGGACCATTGCGGTCGGGTGCAGGGGCGCCCGGCACTCCATCGGTGCAGCGCACGCGCCGCAATGGCCGCAACACCGCTCTGCAAGCTGGCATTGTTTTTGCGCAGTCATGGCTACTTCCTGGTTTCACCTCATCAAGGACTCCCATGCACAAGCGTTTCTTCCTCAAGGCCAGCGCGGCCGCCCTGGCACTGTCCTGCGCCGCTGCCCATGCGGCCGATACGCCCATCAAGTTCCAGCTCGACTGGCGCTTTGAAGGCCCGGCCGCGTTTTTCCTGCAGCCCGCGGCCAAAGGCCTCTTCAAGGCCCAAGGCCTGGACGTGCAGATCGATGCGGGCAGCGGCTCGGGCGGCGCGGTGCAGCGCGTGGCCTCGGGCGCCTATGACATGGGCTTTGCCGACCTGGCCTCGGTGATGGAGTTCCATGCCAACAACCCGGATGCGCCCAACAAGCCCGTGGCCGTGATGATGGTCTACAACAACACGCCCTCATCCATCATGGCGCTGAAGAAAAGCGGCATCAAGACGGCCGCCGACCTGTCGGGCAAGAAGCTCGGTGCGCCGGTGTTCGATGCCGGCCGCAAGGCTTTCCCCATCTTCGCGAAGGCCAACCAGATCGACAACGTGGCCTGGACGGCAATGGACCCGCCGCTGCGCGAAACCATGCTGGTGCGCGGCGATGTCGACGCCATCGCCGGCTTCACCTTCACTTCGCTGCTCAACCTCGAAGCGCGCGGCGTCAAGGCCCAGGACGTGGTCGTCATGCAGTACGCCGAGCATGGCGTGAAGATGTACGGCAACGCCATCATCGCCAGCAGCAAGCTGATCCAGGAGAACCCCGAAGCGGTGCGCAAATTCCTGCGCGGCTTCACCCAGGGAGCCAAGGAAGTCATCGCGCGACCCGCCGAGGCCATCGCCGCAGTGAAAGCGCGCGACGGCATCGTCAACGTGCCGCTGGAAACCCGTCGCCTGCAGCTGGCCATCGCCACCGTCGTCAACAGCCCCGACGCACGCGCCGAAGGCTTCGGCCAGGTCAATGCCGCCCGCCTGTCGCTGATGGCTTCCCAGGTCTCCGACGTCTACGCCACCAAGCAGCGCGTGCCGGTGGCGGCCGTGTGGAACGGCAGCTTTTTGCCGTCGGCCGCCGCGCTCGACATCCTGCCCCGCAAGTAAGCCCTGCCTCCTCACACTCTCTGGGACTGCCCGTGAACAAACGCACTTTTCTCCAAACCGCCGTCGCCGTGGCCACCTTGACCGCCTCTGCCTGGAGCATCGCCGCCGCGCCCGCGCTGACACCGCTGAAATTCCAGCTCGACTGGCGCTTCGAAGGTCCGGCGGCGTTCTTCGTGCACCCCGGCGCCAAGGGCTACTACAAGGAAAACGGCCTGGATGTGACGGTGGAAGCGGCCAGCGGCGCGGGCGCGATCCAGCGCGTGGCCTCGGGCACGCATGACCTGGGCTTTGCCGACCTGTCGGCGCTGATGGAATTCCACGCCAACAACCCCGACGCACCGATCAAGCCCGTGGCCGTGATGGTGATCTACAACACCACCCCGGCCTCGGTCATGGCGCTGAAGAAAAGCGGCATCAAGACGGCCGCCGACCTGACGGGCAAGAAGCTGGGCGCGCCCATCTTCGACGCGGGCCGGCGCACTTTCCCGCTGTTCGCCCAGGCCAACAAGGTCGGCGAAGTGCAGTGGACCACCATGGACCCGCCGCTGCGCGAAACCATGCTGGTGCGCGGCGATGTCGATGCCGTCACCGGCTACACCTTCACCAGCCTGCTCAACCTCGAGGCGCGCGGCGTCAAGCGCGAAGACATCGTCGTCCTGCCCTATGCCAGCCACGGCGTGAGGCTCTACGGCAACGTGATCATCGCCAGCCCCAAGCTGATCGCCGAGAAGCCCGAAGCGCTCAAGGCCTTCCTGGCGGCCTTCGCCAAGGGCGCAAAGGAAGCCATTGCCCAGCCCGCGGCCGCCATCGCTTCACTCAAGGCCAAGGACGGCCTGGTCAACACCGACGTAGAAATCAAGCGCCTGCAACTGACCATAGACACCGCCATCGACAGCCCCGGCGCGCGCGAGGAAGGCTTCGGCCAGCTGCGCCTGCCGCGGCTGCAACTGATGGCCGAACAGGTCGCCAAGGCCTACGGCACCAAGAACCCGGTGCCGGCCGATGCGGTCTGGAACGCCAGCTTCCTGCCCTCTGCAGCCGCGCTCGACGTGCTGCCGAAGAAATAACCCCCCTGAGCGGCTTACGCCGGATGGCCGGCCCCCGCTCCCCCCTCTCAACCTTCGGTGGAGGGGGACGGCACCATCGCTGCGGGGCGGCCCTTGCTCGGTGCCCCCCGCTGGAACACGCCAGTTGCGTCGGCTGTTAGCGACGCAAGCGTCACGGATAGATGAAATGAAAAGACTTGTATGACGGACTCCGCACCTCCTTTTGTAGACTTCCGCAATGTCTGGCTCGCCTACAACGAAGAGCTGCGCGCGCAGAACCACTTCGCCGTGGAAGCCATCGACCTGCAACTGCAGCAAGGCGAATTCATTGCCATCGTCGGGCCTTCGGGCTGCGGCAAGTCCACCTTCATGAAGCTCGCCACGGGCCTGCGCATGCCCTCGATAGGCCGCATCCTGATCGACGGCCAGCCCGTGACCGGGCCGCTGAAGATCTCGGGCATGGCCTTTCAGGCGCCCTCGCTGCTGCCCTGGCGCACCACGGTCGAGAACGTGCTGCTGCCGCTGGAAATCGTCGAGCCCCACCGCAGCCAGTTCAAGGCGCGCCGCGCCGAGTACGAAGAGCGCGCGCGCCGCCTGCTGCAGAAAGTGGGTCTGGCCGGCTACGAAGACAAGTTCCCCTGGCAGCTGTCGGGCGGCATGCAGCAGCGCGCCAGCATCTGCCGCGCGCTGATCCACGAACCCAAGCTGCTGCTGCTCGACGAGCCTTTCGGCGCGCTCGACGCCTTCACGCGCGAAGAGCTGTGGTGCATCCTGCGCGACCTCTGGACCGAACAGAAATTCAACGTGATCCTGGTCACGCACGACCTGCGCGAGTCGGTGTTTCTCGCCGACACGGTCTATGTGATGAGCAAGAGTCCGGGGCGTTTCGTCGTCAAGCGCGAGATCGAGCTGCCGCGCCCGCGCGAACTCGAAGTCACCTACACCAAGGAATTCACCGACATCGTTCTCGAACTGCGCGGACATATAGGAGCGCTGCGTCACTCGACCCCCAGCACTGCCGGCAGCGTTTGAGACGCCGCAAGAAAGTCACACCATGAAAATCTCCCCCCGCGTCGAACGCTGGTCCCCTTGGCTGCTGATGCTGGCCATCGTCATCCTGTGGCAGGTCATCTGCTCGGGCTTGCAGGTATCCGAGTTCATCTTCCCCAGCCCCTGGCTGATACTCACGCAGTTCGTCGAGTTCAGCGGCGTGATCGCCATGCATGCCTGGCGCACCTACTGGGTGACCATGGCCGGCTTCGGCCTGGCCATCGTCGTCGGCGTGCTGCTGGGCTTTCTGATCGGCAGCTCGCGTCTAGCTTATGCCGCGCTGTTCCCGCTGATGACGGCCTTCAACGCCCTGCCCAAGGCGGCCTTTGTGCCCATTCTGGTGGTCTGGTTCGGCATTGGCGCAGGCCCGGCGATCCTCACGGCGTTCCTGATCAGCTTTTTCCCCATCATGGTCAATATCTCCACCGGCCTGGCCACGCTGGAGCCCGAGCTCGAGGACGTGCTGCGCGTGCTCGGCGCCAAGCGCTGGGACGTGCTGACCAAGGTCGGCCTGCCGCGCTCGCTGCCCTACTTCTACGGCTCGCTCAAAGTGGCCATCACCCTGGCCTTTGTCGGCACCACGGTGTCGGAAATGACGGCGGCCAACGAAGGCATTGGCTACTTGCTGATCTCGGCCGGTTCGTCGATGCAGATGGGCCTGGCTTTTGCCGGCCTGCTGGTGGTCGGCGCCATGGCCATGGTGATGTACGAGCTGTTCAGCTGGATAGAAAAGCGCACCACCGCCTGGGCCCACCGCGGCTCGAACAACCACTGAGCCCGGCAAACCGTCGCCATTCCATGCCGCCCCCACCGGAGACATGCCTTGACCCTGCCTGCCCCCCACCCGCCGCAACTGTCGCTGTCGGCTCAGCAGGACCGGGACCATGCATCGCTGCGGCTGGCGTTTCAATGGGCGGCGACGGCGCGCGCGCGCGGCAACCGTCCGTTTGGCGCGGTCATCGTTGCGGCTGACGGACAACTGCTGGCCGAGGCCTTCTGCAACATCAGCGAAAGCGGCGACTGCACGGGCCATGCCGAAATCAATGCGCTGCGCCAGCTGCGCACGCCGGCCCAGCTCGAAAACCTGGCCCAGGCCACGCTTTATGCCTCGGCCGAACCTTGCATGATGTGCGCAGGCGCGATTCTGTGCAGCGGCATTCGCCGCGTGGTGTTCGGCCTGGCCAACGACCATCTGCGCCAGCTCTGCGGCCAGCGCATCGACAGCTTTCGCAGCAGCATGGCCGCGGCCGAGCTGCTCGCGCTCGCGCCCCAGCCCATCGCCTGCATAGGGCCCGTGCTGACCGAAGAGGCGCTCGAACCCCATGCGGGCTACTGGGGCAATTAGCACCACAACAGTGCGCAGGGCGCGCTTCTTGCTTGTCATCGGGCATCATCTGGACTTGTTTGGATTTTCCCCATGCCCTGGCTTGCGCAACTTGAACTCGACTATGCCGTCTCGCACGGCCGCAGCGTGGTGCACCACCGCCACCAGGGGCCATTGCGCGTGCTGCGCAGTCTCTACCCCGAAGGCGACGCCATCTGCCACAACGTGCTGGTGCATCCGCCCGGCGGCCTGGTCGGCGGCGACACGCTGGACATCCGCGCCCGCGTACAGGCCGGCGCCCATGCGCTGGTCACCACGCCCGGAGCGACGCGCTTTTACCGCAGCAACGGCGCGCCGGCCCTGCAGGACACGCACCTGACGCTGGCAGCCGATGCCCGCATGGAATGGCTGCCGCTGGAAACCATTGCCTACAGCGGCTGCAATGCGCTCAACCGGCTGCAGCTGGAACTGGCCCCCGGCGCCGAGCTGATAGGCTGGGACGTCACCGCTCTGGGCCTGCCCCATGCCCAGGCGCCGTTTGTCGCCGGTCGCTACACCCAGCACCTGGAGCTGCCCGGCGAGTGGCTGGAACACGGCACGCTGGCCGCGCACGATACGCTGCTGATGGACGGTCCGCTGGGCCTGGCCGGCCAGCGCTGCCTGGCTTCGCTGTTCTTCGTCACCGGCAGCCCGCTGGCCCGCCAGCGCCGCGACGCCGCGCTGGACTTGACGCGCACGCTGATCGAAGGCCACGCGCTGGCGGCGCGCTGCGGCGTCACCAGCCCGCATGACCGGGTCATCGTGTTGCGTGCCCTGGCCCCCATGGTCGAGCCGGTGATGCAGCTGTGGCGGCAGGTCTGGCAGCTGTGGCGCGGACATTTCTGGGGCCTGTCCGCCGTGGCGCCGCGGATCTGGGCCATGTAGGCACAGTGTCGCGTCCCTGCGCCCATGCGTCATGGCCCCCTGATTTTTACGGCCCTGTCACCGAGCGGATTCCGTCACGCGTTCATCAGCTTTACCTGCGCCTGAATTTTGTCTGCCAGCGCCAGCCCCAGCGTACGGGCAGCCTGCAACTCCTGCCCCGCAGCTTTCGAGGCTCGATAGGTATTCTCGGACGGCGACTGCCTGGTCGCTCTCGATTTCTCCTTGAACACCGCATCCTTCGCCTTGATATCCGCTTGGAGCTCTTTCAGCTCTGCCATCAGCTTGTTGAGCTGTTTACCTTCACCCAGAAGCTGATCCTTCGCACTCGCCACCTGGTTGATCTCGCGGCTCGACAAAGGCTTGCGGCTCCCGGCGTCAAAACCGCCCCGCCGTAGAACGGTGTCAAGGCCTTGCTGGGTCAGGCCTCTGCCAATGGCAGCGGTGAATGCCTCTTTGGTTGCGCTGTTGATCTTGGACGAGGACTCACCGCGCAACCAATTCATCACGCGGGTAAAAAACCCCTGTTTGGCGCAGACAGTGGACTGCAGCGTGCCACCTTTCAATGCGACCGCTTCGCCGGTTTTCGCCAGCGCCTGAAAGCTGCTGAGGCTCAACCCGGGAGATTGAATGCTGGACATGGCAGTCTCCTTTATCCGCGAATGAACTGTTCAAACAGGGAAGTAGGCGCCACGGGTGCATCCGAGGCGGGAGCGGCATCGAACAGGCCGGCGCAGCTTTCGGCCGCATCGACAAAAGCCTTGATCACCGCCTCCCAATCCATGACTTCCATGCCCGCGACATCCACCACCCGGGTGATGGCCACGGCACCGGTGGCGCCGTCCAGGCCTATCGTGGCGCCCCCCGTACCCAGGAAGAAATAATTGGCTTCGAGCAGGTCGCGGCAGACTGCAGGCCCCGCATCCTCGGGCAAAGTGCCCAGGCTGCTGTAGAGCAGCACCTGTGAGCTGTCGCCCACGGCCTCGATATTCACCAGTACATCGTCAAAACTCAGGCAGCAGTAGCCGTTGTCATCCAGTGACAGTCCATCCAGGCCCAGGGCATTGCCGAAATCAGTCAACAAGCGATTGATGCCGTCGTGCATGGTAAGTCCTCAAAATCATTGTGAAAGAAAGCGCCGTGGCTGTGAGTAACTCCCCGCGCCTTCGGGTTCCCATTCGCCGCTCATCTCCCTGTCCTGCATGGGCCCGCCCGGACTTGCGAAGCCTTGGCACTGGCGCCAGCCGCCGCGGTCTGGGGCAGAATGCATTAATCACATGTGCGCCAACCCGGCCAGCCTCCAACGAACAAGAAACTGCCATGCGCGTAGCCATACTTACCGGGGGCGGTGACTGCCCCGGACTCAATGCCGTCATCCGTGCCGTCACAAAATCCCTGATCCGCCACGGCAACGCCGAAGTAATGGGCATTGCCGACGGCTTCGAAGGCCTGATGGGCGAGAACCCCCGCGTCAAGCCGCTGACCTGGGACGAAGTGTCGGGCATCCTGCACCAGGGCGGCACCATCCTGGGCACCAGCAACAGCGCCAACCCGCTGCGCGACGCCGCGACGCTGGAACAGACCGGCAAGAATATCCAGGCGCTGGGCCTGGATGTGGTCGTGGCGATTGGCGGCGACGGCACCATGAGCCTGGCCCATGGGCTGGAACAGGTCGGCCTGCGCTGCGTGGGCGTGCCCAAGACCATAGACAACGACATTGCCAACTGCGAGCGCAGCTTCGGCTTCGACACCGCCGTGGCCACCGTGACCGAAAGCCTGAGGCGCATCGAAAGCACGGCGATGAGCCACCACCGCGTGATGATCGTCGAGACCATGGGCCGGCATGCGGGCTGGCTGGCGCTCGAGTCGGGCATTGCCGGCGCGGCCGACATCATCCTGCTGCCAGAAATCGACTACGACCTGCAGGCCGTGATCGACGTCTGCCGCGCTCGCGAAGCCCGCCAACGCTACACCATCATCTGCATAGGCGAAGGTGCGAAGGAAAGCGGCTCAAGCCAGACGGTGCGCGAGCGCGTGGCGCACAGCCCCGACCCGGTGCGCCTGGGCGGCGTGGGCCATGTGCTGCGCGAGCGCCTGCAGCCGCATCTCAAGAGCGAAGTGCGCACCACCGTGCTGGGCCATGTGCAGCGCGGCGGCGACCCCACGCCTTTCGACCGCGTTCTGGCCACGCGCTTCGGCCACCACGCGGCACAACTGGTGATGCGCGGAGAGTTCGGCCGCATGGTCACGCTGCAGGGCGGTGAAATCACCAGCGTCGAAATCTCGGAAGTGGCGAATGTTCAGCGCACCATTGCGCGGGACCACAGCCTGCTGGTCATGGCGCGGGATATAGGCATCTCGCTGGGCGAGGCGACTCGCAGCCACTGACCGGCGGCTCAAAGCGCCGCACGCATTC
>JAMNYN010000447.1 GCA_023622805.1 Pseudomonadota bacterium
TCAGCACGCCCGAGGAATGCGCCAAGGCCTACCAGCTGGCCTCGCAATACGACCCCGAAGTGCTGTGCGAGCAGTTCATCGAAGGCGACGAGACCACCTGCCCGCTGCTCGAAGACGCAGGCGTGGCCAAGGCGCTGCCGGTGATCCGCATCGTGGCGCCCGAAGGCAACTACGACTACCAGAACAAGTATTTCACCGATACCACGCAGTACCACTGCCCCAGCGGCCTGCCGCTGGCGGAAGAGCAGGCGATACAGCGCATCGTGGAAAAAGCCTTCCGCACGCTGGGCTGCCGCGGCTGGGCGCGCGCCGACATCATGATCCGCGCCAGCGACCGTGCGCCTTTCCTGCTGGAAATCAACACTTCGCCAGGCATGACCAGCCACTCGCTGGTGCCCATGGCGGCACGCGCTTCGGGCATCAGCTACGAAGACCTGTGCCTGCGCATCCTGGCCAGTGCATCGCTCGACGGAGGCGCTGCAAGGCCATGAAACGCTCGCTGCCCGCCCCCATCGACGTCAAGCTCATGAACGTGACCGCTTCGGTCCTGTTGCTGGGCTGCGCGGCGTTGGTGCTGGCGGCGGTCAGCTGGTGGGTGGTGCGGCACCCGGCGTTTTCCATCGGCCGCATCATCGTCGAGGGCGAGATGCTGCACAACAACGCGGTGACGCTGCGCGCGAATGTCGCGCCCAGCCTCACGGGCAACTTCTTCACCATCGATCTGGGCGCGGCGCGCGAGACCTTCGAGCAGGTGCCCTGGGTGCGCGAAGCCAAGGTGCGGCGCGAATACCCGAACAGCCTACGGGTGGAGTTGCACGAACATGTGGCCGAAGCTTTCTGGGGCCCCGACACGGGTGCCGAGATGGTCAACAGCTTCGGTGAAGTGTTCGAGGCCAACATCGGTGAACTCGAACGCGACGGCATTCCGCGCCTGCAGGGGCCGGAAGGCACCTCGCAGCAGGTGCTGCAGGTCTACCGCATGCTCGCGCCCGCGCTGGCGCCGCTGAATCTGGAGATCGACGAGCTGGTGCTCAACGACCGCGGCAGCTGGAAAGCGCGCCTGGCGAATGACGCCCAGGTCGAGCTCGGCGGCGGCACGGTCGAGCAGGTGCTGCAGCGCGTGCAGCGCTTTGCACGCACGCTGGGCGCAGTCACGGCGCAGTACCAGCGCCGCGCCGACGCGCTGCAATCGGTGGATTTGCGTTACGAAGACGGCTATGCGCTGCGGCTGCAGGGCGTGAGCACAGTACAGGGCAAGGCCTTGCCCCCCAACAGACCCAAACCCCAGCCCAAGCCGGCTGCGGCCCGGCGCTGAAGAAGAGGTGAAGCGCATGCAAAAGAACGACAAGACGGGACCAACTGAGGGCGGACTCTGATATGGCAAGAGAATACAAAGATGTGGTCGTTGGCCTGGACATTGGCACAGCCAAGGTCATGGCCGTGGTGGCCGAAGTGCTGCCCAACGGTGAGCTCAAGCTCGCCGGTCTGGGCGTTGCGCCGAGCAACGGGCTCAAGCGCGGCGTGGTGGTGAACATCGACGCGACGGTGCAAAGCATCCAGCTGGCGCTCAAGGAGGCCGAGCTGATGGCCGACTGCAAGATCCAGCGGGTCTGCACGGGCATCACCGGCAGCCATATCCGCGGGCTTAACTCCAGCGGCATGGTGGCCGTGAAGGACAAGGAAGTCACGCCCGCCGACGTGGCCCGGGTGGTGGAGACCGCCAAGGCGATCAACATCTCCTCGGACCAGCGCCTGCTGCTGGTCGAGCCACAGGAGTTCGTGATCGACGGCCAGGACGTGAAGGAGCCTATCGGCATGAGCGGCATCCGCCTCGAAGCCAAGATCCACATCGTCACCGGCGCGCAAAGCGCGGCCGAGAACATCATCAAGTGCGTGCGCCGCTGCGGTCTGGAAGTCGAGCAGCTGCTGCTCAATCCGCTGGCCTCGAGCCAGGCGGTGCTGACCGACGACGAGCGTGAACTGGGCGTGGCCGTGGTCGACATCGGCGCGGGCACGACCGACGTGGCGATCTTCACCGGCGGCGCGATCCGTCACACGGCCGTGATCCCGATTGCCGGCGATCTGATCACCAGCGACATCGCCATGGCGCTGCGCACGCCGACCAAGGACGCTGAAGACATCAAGGTCGAAAGCGGCTACGCCAAGCAGCTGCTGGCCGACCCCGACAGCCAGGTGGAAGTGCCCGGCCTGGGCGACCGCAGCCCGCGCATGATCAGCAAGCAGGCGCTGGCCGGCGTGATCGAGCCGCGCGTCGAGGAGATCTTCTCGCTGGTGCAGCAGGTGATCCGTGAATCGGGCTACGAAGAAGTGCTGTCGTCGGGCATCGTGCTCACTGGCGGCAGCTCGGTCATGCCCGGCATGGTGGAGCTGGCCGAGGACATCTTCCTCAAGCCCGTGCGCCGCGGCATCCCCAAGTATTCGAGCGCCCTGGCCGACATGGTGGCCCAGCCCCGGTCGGCGACGGTGATGGGCCTGCTGGACGAAGCCCGGCTGGCGCGCTTGCGTGGTTTCAAGGTGGCACAAAAGAGTGGGTCGATGAAGACCGCTTTTGGCCGTTTCAAAGACTTCATTGTGGGAAACTTCTAGCCATGAATGCCATTCGATTGCGCATTACCGGCCCGCCCACGGATGTCCGAATACCAAGTGATTCCAGGATTTCCATTCAAACGGCCGTGACCCCCAATATTAAAGTTTCAGGAGCAGCAACATGACCATCGAAATGATCGAAGCCGAAGAGTTCAACCAGGGCACACAGATCAAGGTGATCGGAGTGGGCGGCGGCGGCAGCAATGCCGTCGAGCACATGATTGCCCGCAATGTGCAGGGCGTGGAGTTCGTCTGCGCCAACACCGATGCCCAGGCATTGATCCGCAGCGCCGCGCACCGCACCATCCAGCTCGGCCAAAGCGGCCTGGGCGCTGGCAGCAAGCCCGAAAAGGGCCGTGAAGCCGCCGAAGCCGCGGTGGACGACATCCGCGCGGCCATCGACGGCGCACACATGCTGTTCATCACCGCCGGCATGGGCGGCGGCACGGGCACGGGCGCTGCGCCCGTGATCGCTCGCGTGGCCAAGGAAATGGGCATTCTCACCGTCGGTGTGGTGACCAAGCCTTTCGACTGGGAGGGCGGGCGCCGCATGACCAATGCCGACAACGGCCTCAACGAACTCGAAGCCAATGTCGACTCGCTGATCGTGGTGCTCAACGAAAAGCTGCTGGACGTGCTGGGTGACGACATCACCCAGGACGAAGCTTTCGCCCATGCGAACGACGTGCTGAAGAACGCCGTCGGCGGTATCGCTGAAATCATCAACGAATACGGCCAGGTGAACGTCGACTTCGAAGACGTGCGCACCGTGATGGGCGAGCCCGGCAAGGCCATGATGGGCACGGCCACGGCGGCCGGCCCTGACCGCGCGCGCATCGCCGCGGAGCAAGCCATTGCCTGCCCGCTGCTCGAAGGCATCGACCTGTCGGGCGCCAAGGGCGTGCTGGTGCTGGTCACGGCGTCCAAGGGCAGCCTCAAGCTGTCCGAGTCGCGCCTGGCCATGAACACCATCAATGCCTACGCTTCGCCCGACGCGCACGTGATCTTCGGCGCCGCCTATGACGACAGCCTGGGCGAAGAAATTCGCGTCACGGTGGTCGCCACCGGCCTGGCCCGTCCCAATGCACGCCGCCAGAACATGGCCGTGCTGCAAGGCGGTCTGCGCACCGGCACCGACAACCTGAGCTACCAGATGCCCACGGCCAACATGGGCAGCGCCCAGGGCGCGGGCGGTCTGGGCGGCACGGGCCACAGCACGGACTTCGGCAATATGGGCAACATGTCCGTGCCCAGCGTCTGGCGCACCAACCGCACCCAGGCCGCGGCCCGGGTCGACGCCCTGGCTTCGGGCGGCATGGAAGACCTGGAAATCCCGGCCTTCCTGCGCAAGCAAGCTGATTGACCCCCTGAGCCGCTGACGCGGCATGGGCCGCCCCGTCTTCCCCCTCTCATCCTTCGGAGGAGGGGGCGGCAGCCTCGGTTCGGGGGGGCCGCCCAGGTGCGGCCCTTCCTCGCTGCCCCCTTGCTGGGGCGCGCCAGTTTCATAAGGTGTTGAGCGGTGCCAATGATCGCTCGCCCAAAACGAAGTTCATCGCGGTGATAGCCAAGACTGTGTCCCGGCCACGGCCGGGGCATGGCTGGCGAACTTAAAATGGTCATATGTTGAAGCAACGCACCCTCAAGACCATTACCCGTGCTGTGGGCGTGGGCCTGCACAGCGGCCAGCGCGTCGAGCTGACCCTGCGTCCCGCTCCCCCCGATACGGGCATTGTGTTTCGGCGCGTTGATCTGCCCGAACCTGTCGATATTCCGATCTCCGCGCATGCGGTGACGGACACCCGCATGGCGTCGACGATTGGCGAGGGCGGGGCCAAGGTACACACCGTGGAGCACCTGATGTCGGCCGTTGCTGGCCTGGGGCTGGACAATCTGTACATCGACATCACGGCCGAAGAAGTCCCCATTCTGGATGGCTCGTCGTCGTCCTTCGTGTTCCTGCTGCAAAGCGCGGGCGTGGAGTTGCAGGACGCACCCAAGCGCTTCATCCGTGTCATACGGCCGGTGGAAGTGCGTGAAGGCGAAGGCAAGAACCTCAAGTGGGCGCGCTTCGACCCCTATCACGGCTTCAAGCTGCGCTTCGAAATCGATTTCGCCCACCCGGCGGTCGATTCCACCGGCCAGTGCGTGGAGTTCGATCTGGGCGAAGACAACTATGTGCGCGACATCGCGCGCGCGCGCACGTTCGGCTTCACCAAGGACGTGGAAATGCTGCGCACCCACGGTCTGGCGCTGGGTGGAGGCCTGGACAACGCCATAGTCATGGACGACTACAAGGTGCTCAACAGCGACGGCCTGCGCTACGACGACGAGTTCGCCAAGCACAAGATCCTCGACGCCATCGGCGACCTGTTCATGATCGGCAAGCCCCTGCTCGCGGCCTACAGCGCTTTCCGTTCGGGCCACGGCATGAACAACCAGCTGCTGCGCGCCTTGCTGGACCAGCCCGATGCCTGGGAAATCGTCACTTTCGACAACGAACGCCTGGCCCCCAAGGGCTTTGCCGAGCCGGTGCGCGCCTGGTGATGGCGGCTTTCCAGGAAATGCCATGCTGATTTTTCGCGCCCTGGTGGGTTTTCTGCTGCTGGCTTCGCTGCTGTGCTTTGCCTTTTATGTGGGCACGGGCCAGGCCGGCTACAAGCGCTGGGGCTTGCTGGTGCTCAAGTGGACGGTGATCGCGGCCCTGGCATTTTTTGGTGTGCTGCTGCTGGAACGTGTCATCGGCTGAGAAAAAGCACGGCCTGGGCTGGGCCTGGAATCACTGGCCTGCTGCCAAGTCTGCGCTTGGACTGCGCAAATGTTTCACTTTTGAAACAAACTACCCCCCTGTATTTGTGTCGACCGGCTTCCTCTGTGAATTCAAGCGGAGCTGAGGCAAACCTTGTGTAAAGCGCACCTGCAAAAGCCCGCAAGCCCGGGTGGATGGGGGATCATGCAGACATATCAAGCAAACCGACAGGGGGCAATATGACTCTTCACAGCGTTCTGCGCACAGGTACCTGGGCCGCAGCAGCGGGCCTGGCCTTGACCGTCTTTGCGCCGCAGGCTTCGGCCCAGCCCAACGGTCATGGCAATGACTACCGCAGCGCCCCGCAGGCGCACCATGCCCCGTCGCAATACCAGTCCGGCGCGACCATGCCTGGCCGCAAGCCAGGCCACGCCCAAGCTCATGGGCGCGGCGCCGGCCCGAACCACAACCTGTACCGCGGCGGCAAATTGCCGCCGGCCTGGCGCAGCAAGCACTATGTAGTGGATGATTGGCGCGGCCATAGGCTGAGCCGCCCGCCACGCGGCCAGCACTGGGTGCAAGCTGGATCCGACTACCTGCTGGTGAGTAACGCCAGCGGCCTGATTGCGCAAATCGTTTTGCGCTGAGCGGGTCTTGCGCTGGACGGCAGTGCCGTCCGCGTTCCTCCCACCTTTGAAAGGAATCGTCATGACACGCTGGACAACTTCTGTACTGGCCACGGCCACCGCACTCACCATGGGCCTGACCGCCACGATGGCCCAGGCCCAGCCTGACCAACGTCACGGCGGCGGTCCAGGCCACTCGCAAGGCGGCGGTCACGGCAATGCGCGGCCCGACCATGGCCGTCCCGGCCCCGGCAACAATATGCGGCCCGACCATGGTCGCCCAGGCCCCGGCAATATGCGCCCCGACCATGGCCGCCCCGGCCCGAGCCATATGCGACCCGACCACGGTCGCCCAGGCTACGGCCCGGGCATGCACCGCCCGCCAGGCCCTCCGCAGATGCATGGTGGCTACCACGGTGCCGGCCCGCAGCACAACTGGGTGCGTGGCTCGCGCCTGCCACCCCAGTACCGAGGCTACAACTATGTAGTCAATGACTGGCGCGGTCACCGTCTGTCGCCACCGCCGCGCGGCTACCACTGGGTGCAATACGGCAGCGACTACTTGCTGGTGGCGGTTGCCACGGGCTTGATTGCGCAGCTGATCTTGGCCAATTGAGGCACTACCGGTACAAAAAAACCCGCCTGGCGTTGCGCCTGGCGGGTTTTTTCATGGGTGTGGGCAAGGTCCGTGCTGCGCCCCGGCCATGGCCCGGCGCAGGAATCAATACGATCTGCCGCTCTTGTACATGGCATGCTGGCGGCGCTGCAGCGGGGAGACTTCGGCCAGACGGGCCATGGCCGCGCCCGCATGGGCATGGGTGATGGCAATGCCCAGCGCATCGGCGGCGTCCGGGCCGGGCAGGCCGGGCAGTTGCAGCAGCCGTTTGACCATTTCCTGGATCTGGTCCTTGCCGGCGCGGCCGTGGCCGGCCACGGCTTTCTTCATCTGCAAGGCCGTGTATTCGGCTACGGGCAGCAGGCTGGTGACCAGCGCCGCCAGCGCCGCGCCACGCGCCTGGCCCAGCAGCAGCGTGGACTGGGGGTTGACGTTGACGAACACGATTTCCACGGCCGAAGCATCGGGCTGGTAGCGCTTGGCGACTTCGGTGATGCCGTCGAACAGCAGCTTGAGCCGGCCGGGCAGATCGCCCCGGTCCAGCGCCGTGGTGCGGATGGTGCCGCTGGCCACATAGCTCAGGCGCGGGCCGTCCACATCCACCACGCCGAAGCCGGTGGTCTGCAGGCCGGGGTCAATGCCAAGAATACGCATATATGTTCTTTTCAATCGTTCATGACGCTTGCGTCGACCGAGGCCCATGCAACTGGCGTGGCCCAGCAGCGGGACACCGAGCAAGGGCCGCCCCGCAGCGATGTTGTCGCCCCCCTCCACCGCAGGATGAGAGGGGGGAGCGGCGTCAGCCGCTCAGGGGGTGTCATGGTAATTCTGTATGCCCCATGCGGCGCATCAGTATGCGCGCGCGCTGGGCCAGGTAGCTGGACTGGGGTTGCAGCGCGAAGCGCTTGGGCTGGGGCAGCATCACGGCCAGGCGCGCGGCTTCGGCGGCGCTGAGCCGGGAGGCGGGTTTGCGGAAGTATTGCTGGGCGGCGGCTTCGGCGCCAAAAATGCCCGGACCCCATTCCACATGGTTGAGATAAATCTCCAGGATGCGTTGCTTGGTCAGAAACAGCTCCAGCAGCTTGGCCAGCACCAGTTCCTGGCCTTTGCGCGCAAAGTGGCGTTCGCCCGACAGCAGCAGGTTCTTGGCCAGTTGCTGGGTGATGGTCGAGCCGCCGTAGATCTTCACCGGCTTGCGGCCTGCGGCGCCGGCTTTTTCCTCGGCGCGCTGGTTGCGCTCCCAGGCTTTCTCGATCGCATCCCACTCCACGCCGTCATGGTCGACAAAGCCGTCGTCTTCGGCCGCCACCACGGCGCGCTTGAGGTGGTCGGAAATCTGCGCATAAGGCACCCATTGCTGGTGCCATTGGCCGAGCTTGCCGGTGTTCAGCAGTTGCCAGGCTTCGGAGCGCTGGAAGCTGGTCGAGGCCGGATCGACCACGACCAGGGTGGCGATGCGCAGCACAAAAAACAGTTCCAGCACCAGCGCGCCGCACAGCAGCAAGGCCAGCCAGCGCCAGACAGGCTGCGCACGCATCATGCCTCCAGCAGCGCGCGCAGTTCGGCCAGCACCGGCGCGCCCGCGGGACGCACGCCGCGCCACAGCGCAAACGCTTCGGCGGCCTGCTCGACCAGCATGCCCAGGCCGTCGCGGCCCAGCGCGCCGTGCTGCGCGGCCCAGTCCAGAAAGCCTTGCGCGGCGGGGCCGTACATCATGTCGTAGGCCAGGCAGCCCGGGCGCAGCACGCTCGCGGGCACGGGAACGTGAGCGCCGCCGAGGCTGCTGGCCGAGGCATTGACCACCAGATCGAAGTCTTGCGCGCAGTCCAGGCCCTGGGCCTGCAGTGCTACGCCATGGCGTGCGGCCAGCGCAGCGTGGCGTTCCACCAGTGCCTGTGCTTTTTCCACGGTGCGGTTGGCGATGACGATGCGGCGTGGCTTCTCGGCCAGCAGCGGACCCAGGGCGCCGGCCGCGGCGCCGCCCGCGCCGATCAGCAGCAGATCGCGCCCGGCGATCGCCTGGCCGGCGTTGTCACGGATATCCGCCACCAGGCCCAGGCCGTCGGTGTTGTCGGCATGGATGCGGCCGTCGGCCAGCAGCAGCGTATTGGCTGCGCCGGCCAGCTGCACGCGCTCGCTGCAGCTGTCGGCGAGCTGCGCGGCTTCGAGCTTGAACGGCACGGTGACATTGCAGCCGCGCCCGCCGGCGGCGGCGAAGGCCTGGACGGCGGCGGTGAAGCCGTCGAGCGCGACCAGCTGCCGCGTGTAGTGCAGGTTTTGCCCTGTCAGTTCGGCAAAGCGCGCATGGATCCAGGGCGAGCGGCTGTGCTCGACGGGGTGGCCCATGACGCAGTAAAGATCGACGGTGGATGGCATGGCAATGTGAAGGAACGACAGCAAAAAAACAGGCCGCGCAGCGCGCGAGAATTAGCGTACGCTGGTTTCCAGCGTTTGCTCGCGGGTGAACTTGAAGCGCGAGACCACGGCGATCTGGTCGGCCTTGGCGCGCATGGCCGTGCCGAAGCGGCTGAACGGGCCGGCGCTGCGGGCAATGGCCTCGGCGCGGCTGTCGAGCAGACGGTTGCCCGAGCTTTGCACGATTTCCGTGGCCAGCACCTGGCCGTCGTGGTTGACGGTGACGATCATGGTGAGCTCGCCGTAGAGTTTCTTGCCGGCCTGCTCGGGGAAGTTTTCCGTGCCCTTGTCCTCGACCTTGCGGCGCAAGGCATCGTAGTAGATCGCGTACACCTCTTCGCGCGTGGCGGGGCTGATGTAGCGCTTCTTGGGCCGGGCGTTCTCTTCGTTGAT